>DATIGQ010000097.1 GCA_035454605.1 Terriglobales bacterium | reverse complement strand
TACATCCGGACCAAGACTCCGCTGGTAACGCTGAAAGCGGGCATGACCCTGGACGGCAAGATCGCGCCCCCGCCGGGCGAAAGCGAGAACCCTTCGGCGCTCGGCGTCGGCGGCGCCACGGGTGGATGGATCACCAGCGAGGTGGCGCGCGCGCACGTGCAGGAACTGCGCCACTCCATGGATGCCATCATGGTGGGCGTGGGCACCATCATCGCCGATGATCCCCTGCTCACCGACCGCACTGGCCGCCCACGGCGGAGGCCGCTCCTGCGTGTGATCCTGGACTCGCGTCTGCGGCTTTCCGATGAATCACGCATCGCCAAGACCGCCAAGAACGACGTGCTGGTGTTCTGCTCGTTCGCCGAAGAGAAGAAGAAGAAGCGGCTGGAAGAACTCGGCATCCGCGTGGAGCAGGTGCCGCTGGGCGCCTCCGACGGCCGCCCCGACCTCCGCAGAGCCATGGAGAAGCTCGGTGAAATCGAGATTACCAGCGTGCTGATCGAGGGCGGCGCGCTGGTGAACTGGACCGCGCTCGCCTCCGGAGTGGTGGACAAGGTTTTTCTCTACTACGCCCCCAAGATTCTGGCCGGAACCGGCTCGGTCCCCTTCGCCAGCGGCGCGGGCTTCCGGCGCATGAGCGAGGCCGCACACATCCGGATGCTCACCGTACACCGCTTCGGCGAGGATTTCGCCGTCGAAGGCTACCTGCGCGATCCCTACGAGGGGCTCTGATGTTCACTGGCATCATCGAAGAAGTCGGGCGCGTAGCCGGCGTGCAGCGAATCGCGGGCCGCAAGGACGCTGTCCATTCCCGTATTACGGTGGAAGCCCCGGCCGCCAGCCGCGAACTGAAGAAGGGCGACAGTGTCGCTGTCAGCGGCGTGTGCCTGACGGCCGTGGAGATCACGCCCGGCTCGTTCAGCGCCGATCTCGCGGCAGAAACCGTGGCCCGCACTTCCTTCGGGCGCATCGCAACCGGGGCGCGCGTGAACCTGGAGCTGCCCATGCCGGCCGACGGACGCATGGGCGGCCACGTGGTCCAGGGCCACGTGGACGGCGTCGCCAAGTTCGTCGCGCTCACACCGGTCGAGGGCGGGGACGATTACTGGCTGCAGGTGGAAATTCCACCGCAACTCGCGAAATACGTCGTGTTCAAGGGCTCCATCGCTATCGAGGGTATCAGCCTGACGGTAGCTCGCATCGAAGGCACTACCGTGACCTGCGCCATCATTCCGCACACCGTCGAAGCCACCAACCTGGTTTCCCTGCATCCGGGAGACGCCCTCAACCTCGAGGTGGACATCCTCGCCAAGTATGCGGAAAAGATGCTGCAGGGTGAGGATGTTCCCGGAGAGATCACGTTAGAGCGGCTGGTTCGGGAAGGCTTCTAGGCGATCACCAACTCATCCAGCCTGAGGAACTGCTGCACAACCGCATCTTCCGAAGCATCCATTTGCTGCGGCGTGCCGAAAAAGTGGACCTTGGCCTCATGCAGAAAGACAATGCGGTCCGCCAGCTTGCGGGCCAGGCGCATGTCGTGGGTCACCACGATCGAGGTCAGCTTGAGCTGGTACTTGAGCTTCTTGATGAGGTCGCCCAGGAGTTGGGCCATGAGCGGATCCACCTGGGTGGTGGGTTCGTCGTACAGGATGCATTCCGGCTGCGCGGCCAGAGCGCGTGCGATGGCCACCGAGCGCTTCATTCCGGTGGACAGGTCGGAAGGAATCAGGTCACGCATTTCCCGGACGCCGACCATGTCCAGCAATCCATCGACGATCTGATAAATCTGCTCCTCGTCCAGGTCGCGACGTTCACGCAGCGGGAAGGCGACGTTCTCGCCCACCGTGAGCGAGTCGAACAGCGCGCCGTTCTGGAACACCATGGTGACCTTCTTGCGGATGCGTTCCAACTCCGCTTCCGGGTGATCGGTGATGTCCTCAAAGGCGACCATCACCCGCCCCGAATCCGGCTTGAGGAAACCCATGATGTGGTGCAGGGAAACGGACTTGCCCACTCCGCTGCGCCCGATGATGCACACCGTCTCCGCCGGGTAGACGTTGAAGCTCACGTGGTCTAGGACCACGTGTTCGCCGAACGCTTTCGAGACGTCACGAAACTCGATGTAAGGGATGCGCTCCTGCGTCATGGGCCGGACCGGGCGGCGCGAAGTCGCGCCTGCGCGACCTCGAAATCCTCGCGCGTGTTGAGATTCTGGAACATCGCCGGGTCAAAGGCAAATCGGGCCATTTCTGCCTCGTCCACGATGCGGGTGGAAACGCGGCCGAACAGCGCGTCAATCTTGTTCTCATCCTTCTCCAGCGCCGCTTGCGCGACCTCGCGAAACTGCCGGCGATACACGGCGCACAGCGGCTGGAAGCCGCTGCCCGTTCGAGGCACAATCACCACGGCGTCGCTTTGGCCAGCCTGTTGCACGAGGTACTGGAGGAAACCGGGCTCCACGAAGGGCAGGTCCACTCCCAGAATCAGGTTGAGTGCGTTCGCGCTGGAGGAGAGGGCGGCGTGGATGCCGCCCAGCGGCCCATGGCCGGGAAGGATATCTTCGACCACGCGACCCTGAGTCTGGTACAGATGCGCCGGGCCCACGATCGCGAGATTCGGGCTAATCGTCCGGGCCAGTTCCAAAGCACGCACCAGCAGCGTCTTCCCTTTCAGTTCCAGGAGGGCCTTGTCTTGCCCCATCCGCGTGCTTCGGCCGCCCGCCAGCACGAAGACGCTGAGGTCTCTTGCTGCCTGCCACACTTGCGGGTCGGGAACGAACTGAGGCAAGAGCCCTCCGTGGACGCATTCTAGCCGACCAGCGTCACAATGGCCGTGGATGTGCGTGCTACAATCCGGCGCGATTCTGCCCTGCAACTGAGCCATCCACAAGCACGCGTATGGACCTCCGCCGCAGACTCGGGCTCGCGCTGATCGTCCTGGTGGTCACCACGGCGGCCGCGGTGGCCGGGTATCGCATCATGGGCGGAACGTCGGTCTCGCTGCTGGACGCCGTATACATGGCGGTGATCACTCTGGCCGGGGTCGGTTATGGCGAGTTCGTGGACACCAGCGGAGTCCCCGCCTTGCGCCTATTCAACATTTTCGTGGTCGTCATCGGCGTAGCCGTGACTCTCTACGTGTTCTCGGTGGTGACGGCGTTCCTGGTGGAAGGCGACATCAGTAGAATCTTCTGGAGACGCAAGATGCTGAAACGGATCGGCGAACTCAAGGAACACTACATCGTTTGCGGCTTGGGAGACACGGGCCGCCACGTCGTCGAGGAGCTCCAGAAGACGGGCACGCCCTACGTCGTCATCGAGCACCAGGAGGAGCACGCCAAGCACTTCCTGGAACACCACGGCGATGCCTTCGGCGACATGCTCTACTTGCTGGGCGACGCCACCGACGAAGCGGTGCTGGATGCGGCTGGCATCGAGCGCGCGCGCGGCTTGATCGCCGCCCTGCCCTTCGAGAAGGAGAACCTGGTCATCACGGTGATGGCGCGGCAGAAGAACGCCGGATTGCGCATCGTAGCTCGCTGCACCGACCTGAAGTTCTCCGAGCGCATTCTGAAGGCCGGCGCCAACGCCACCGTTTCGCCCGATCACATCGGGGGATTGCGCCTGGCCAGCGAAGTGCTTCGCCCGCACGTGGTGAGCTTCCTGGACATCATGCTCAAGGAGCAGTCCCGCACCTTGCGGATCGAGGAGATCGCAGTCGAGGGCACCTCGCCCTGGGTCGGGAAGAAGATAGTCCAGCTGAATCTGCGCGCGGACTACAACCTGCTGCCGCTGGCCATCCGGACCGCCGACGGGGAGGGCCCGCAGTTCGTTCCCAACCCCGCCGACGACCGCAAAGTTCGCAGCGGAGACGTCATTATTGTGATGGGCGGGATGGACGACGTGCGACGCGCGCGCGAGGCCGCTCGTGCCGGCACGCCCCTGGCTTCGTAGCTAGTGGACTTCCACGCCGATAATGCGCCCGGCGGCGTCGAGTTCCAGGTTGGCCGCTGCCTTGAACACCGCATCCCCGTTGAACCCGGGCACGGAAATGAATACCCGCGGGTCGACGTAGCTGACCGGGGCTTGGGTTTCCCGGGCCGCCTTGCCCGCCCTGCTGATCAGGGAGAGCGCCTGCTGCGTGCGGTATTTCTTGGGAACCTCAAAGGAAAGGTCGGCCAGGTCGCCGGTTTCAGAGACGGATAGCGCCACCTCCACCGGGATACGGATCTGCACGTCTACGTCGTCTCGCCTGACGTGTGGCTGCAACGACACGTAGTACTGGCAGCGCCCGTCTTCCGGGTTCACTTCGGATCGCTCGACGCGGATGTTCATGGTCCCGACCCCAAAAGGGACATTCTTGTACCACAGCCAGGCCCCGAAGCAAAGGTCCGATAACTACTTCGCGCACGGCTGGGTTGCCACAGCAACTCGCTGCTAGGATTCGGGTTTACAACAAAGGGGTTGTCCTGAAGACGCACGAGTGCATCTAACCTAAGGAGTCGACCAGTTATCTATCCAGAGAGGGCAATCGCATGAAGTCCAGGGGCAAGGCATACATTGCGGTTTTAATGATTTTGACGATAGGGCTGGCGGTCGGCTGTACGCGCGGCCGTACGGATGCTCAAATCGTGGGAGACGTGCAGGCCAAGCTGTTCGCCGACCCGGCCATCACAACCAAGCAGATCCAGGTGAGCGCCAACAACGGCACGGTGACCTTGACAGGGACGGTCGCCAGCGACATGGAACGTGCCGCGGCCGCGAACGACGCCGCCCAAATCGAGGGCGTCAAGACGGTAGTGAACAACCTGGCCGTGGCGGAGGCGGCAGTTCCAGCCGTGCCCGCAGAGGAACCGGCCATGCCGCAGCCGACCGCTCGCCCGGCGGCGCGTACCACTGCGCGTGCCGCTTCGGCTCGTAGCGCAACACCTACTCCCGCACAACCTGCCAGCGCTCCGGCTCAGCCGGCCGCTCCCAGGCCGCCGGAGCCCGTTACCCTGGAGGCCGGCACGACGATGGTGATCCGCCTGATCGATGCGATCGACTCGGAACGCAATCAGGTCGGTGACGTGATCCGTGCCACCCTCGAGCACCCGCTGGTCCATGAAGACCGCGTCGTGGTCCCCAAAGGGGCCGACGTTGAGGGTCGCATCGTGGAAGCCAAGAGCGCCGGGCACTTCAAGGGCCGCTCGGAAATCGCCCTGGAAATGACGCGCCTGACCGTCAACGGCAAATCCTATGCGCTGCAAACTGATCAGTTCACGCGCCAGGGCAGTTCGCGCGGCAAGCGCACCGCGGCCACTATCGGCGGCGGAGCCGCGCTGGGCGCCATCATCGGAGGGATCGCTGGTGGCGGCAAAGGCGCAGCCATCGGTGCGGGTGTGGGCGCGGGCGCCGGCACTGGAGTCCAGGCGGTCACCAAGGGCGAGCAGATCAAGATCCCGTCCGAAACGGTGATGACCTTCCATCTGCAGGACTCGGTCAGCGTCGTCCCGGTGGGGCGCAGCGTACGCCAAGCTGCCGCTACCGAATACGACGAGTAGCCCTCTCACTTCGGCGCGGGACCCAGGCGGACCGGGTCCCGCGTTGTCCATGGCGTAGAATCTGGCCGGTTCCCGCCCGCATGCTCACTCTCACGGCCATCCTGCACACGCAAAACGACGAGCGGCTTCTCGGCCGTGCCCTGGAGTCGCTGCGGCCCTGCAATGAGATCCTGGTCGTAGACCATGGCTCTACCGACGGCACCTTGGAGATTGCGCGCCAGTTCGGCGCGGTAGTCCTCAAGCCAAGCGACGGCCCGTTTCTCGAAGCTGCCACCGGCGAGTGGGTGCTTTGTCTCCTGCCCACGGAAGCGCTGTCGGAGGACCTGGAAGGCGGGCTGTACGAATGGAAGCAGGAGGAGCCGGGCACAACTAACGCTTACGCACTTCGTATCCGTGAGGAGACTCCCGCCGGTTGGCGTCACCATGCACCGCAAACACGTCTGGTACGCCGCGGCACTATGCACTGGACCGGCCATCTCCCGCCTCGCATGGATAATGCTCTGGTATTCCCGGGCGACCTCTTGCGTCTGGCGGACGCCCGGCCGTAGTCAAGCCGGTCCGGAGACTCGCTCTTCCGACGTATAATCAGCGCAACCGTCAAGAATGATGAGCCACGCGTGACCGAGGCCTTCGAATACCTGTTCCCCGTCTTCCTGTTTTTCCTGGGACTGGCTTTCGGCAGCTTTCTCAACGTGTGTATTCACCGGTTGCCGCGCGGGTTATCGGTGGTGCGCCCGCGGTCGGCCTGCCCGGCGTGCAGTGCAGCCATCGGCGCCCGCGACAACATCCCCGTACTGAGCTGGATTCTGCTCGGTGGCCGCTGCCGCCACTGCCGAGCGCGCATCTCTCCCCGCTACGCGGTGGTCGAACTGTTGACGGCGTTGCTCTTCCTGATGTGCTACTTCACCTTTGGGCTATCGCTCGCGACACTGAAGTACTGCGTATTCGGATTCCTGCTGCTGGGACTGATTTTCACTGACGCGGAAACCAAGCTGCTCCCGGACAAGCTGACCCTGCCGGGCATGGCACTCGGATTCCTCTTCAGCCTCTTCGTTCCAGTAGGTGGCCTGGTCGGCTGGCTACTGCCCGACCTGCTGCCCGCGGGATTCGATCTGGAGCTGGCCTGGCGCCTGCGCTCGCTGGCCGACTCGCTACTGGGTGCGGCCGTAGGCGCTTCCTTCATCTACGGGGCCGGAGCGCTATACCTGCGCGCTCGTGGCGTGGAGGGCATGGGCTTCGGGGACGTCAAGCTGATGGGGATGATCGGCGCTTTTCTGGGAGTGCACCTCACCATCCTCACCCTGTTCGCCGCCTCGCTTGCGGGTTCCCTGTTCGGACTTGCTACCGTGGTGGCGGTTTGGGTACGGCGCTTCCGTCGCATCGTCGCTCGCGGCCGCGAA
The DNA here is from genome assembly GCA_035454605.1 of Terriglobales bacterium. Taxonomy (NCBI): domain Bacteria; kingdom Pseudomonadati; phylum Acidobacteriota; class Terriglobia; order Terriglobales; species Terriglobales bacterium. Next base: position 18,521 of record DATIGQ010000097.1, on the reverse strand, counting down.
CCGGCCGCCGCCGCCCGCCGTCGGGCATGGCGATCCGCCAAACTGGTGTATCGCCACTATGAAATGCCCTTTGGCGTCTTCCTGGGAAGCATGGCTTTGGTGGCCGTTTTTCTGGGTCATGCTTTCCTGCGCTGGTACACGGGACGCTATTCGTGAGGCTGGTCGACAACCCACTGATCCTGACGCTTGTCCTGGCGACCCTCGCGCTGGCCGTGTTGGTCGTCCTCGCCACCTGGCTGGTCCTCCATTTCCGCCGCGGCGCCGTGGGCACCCGCGAGTCGGCGCTGCCGGCAAGACCGGCAACCGAGAGCGACGCCTTTGCTGCCGCTGCGGTCCAAGGCGTGATCCAGCGGCTGAAGGAACAGGAGAAGGAGCTGGAACGCCTGCGGCAGGCGGAGCGCGAACGCTTTCAGGCAGCAGAGACGGTGAGCGCCGCTGTCCTCTCGAATCTGACCAGCGGGGTGCTTCTCTTCGGTCCGGCCGGCACGGTTCGCCAGGCGAACGAAGCCGCACGTGGCATCCTCGGCTACGCCTCTCCAACGGGATTGCACGCTCGTGACCTCTTCCGCGGTGTGAGTGCGCTGCGCGAGGAAACCGGAGGAGCGGAGCCCTCCAACCAGTCGCTGCTAGGGGCCCTGGATGCCGCTCTCGGAAGCGGCCAGTCCTTTCGCCGCCTGGAGGCCGATTACACCACTCCGGCGGGCGAAAGCCGCGTACTCGGAATCACGCTTTCGCCCGTCCGCGGGTCCACCGACGAACTGCTGGGCGCGGCCTGCCTGGTGAGCGACCTCACCGAAATCACCGGTTTGGCCCGCCAGATGCGGCTCAGGGAAAACCTGGCCTCACTGGGCGAGATGTCCGGCGGTATCGCCCATGAGTTCAAGAACTCGCTGGCAACCATCTCCGGCTACGCCCAGATGCTCACCGCCGAGAATGATTCCGAAACCGTCCGCCAGTTTGCCTCCAAGATCGTCTCCGAGACCAGCAGCCTGACGCGCATCGTAACCGACTTTCTGAACTTCGCGCGGCCTCAGAAGCTCGAACCGGAGCCCATCGACCTCTGCCAGCTGCTGGAAGAATGTGCCCGCGAATGCCCCATCGAGCTCCGAATGACATTGCCGGCCGGGTTCTCCCTGGTGGGCGACCGCACGGCGTTGCGCCAGGCATTCAGCAATCTGCTGCGCAACAGCGCTGAGTCGGGGAAGGATGGCGTCCCGGTCAGGGTGGAAGTCACCGGCCAGGCCGACGCGCAGCAGGCGCGCGTCGTCCTGCACGATAACGGCGGCGGCATTCCCGCCAAGGACCTGGGGCACATCTTCATTCCTTTCTTCACCACCAAGTCCGGGGGCACGGGGTTGGGCCTTGCACTGGTGCATCGTATTGTGACTCAGCATGGGGGCGCGATTGCCGTCGCCAGTGACGCCTCGGGAAGCACGTTTACCCTCTCGTTTCCGGCCGGAAAACCTCTGCCCCCGTCGGCCTCATCAGAGTAGAATGAGGTAGTTTCGCGGGGAGGGGCGTGTTCACCTCTTGTTCCGCGGATCCAAGGTGCCGCTATGAAACGGATTCTATTGAGTTTGTCAGTGGCCGCTCTGTTGGCGGGCAGCGCCCTGGCGCAGCAATCCTTGGGCGAGTTGGCTCGCGAGCAGCGGCAGAAGAAGCGCCCGTCGGCGCCCTCCGCCAAGGTCTATACCAACGAGAACCTGCCCACCACCACCACCATCAGCGAAGTGGGAGCCACCCCGGAAGCGTCCACATCTCGCGAATCCGCAGCGCCTGGGGCCGGTGCCGCGGAGGCCGCTCCCTCAGCCGATGACCAAGCCCAGCAGGAAGCGGAGTGGAAAAAGCGCTTCAGCGAACAGAAAGACGCCATCGCCCTGCTCGAGCGTGAATTAGACGTCCTGGAGCGCGAGAACAAGCTGCGCGCTGCGACGTATTACGCGGATGCCGGCAACCGCCTGCGGGACGAGGCCAAGTACGCCGCCGACGACCGTAAGTACCAAGCGGACACAGCTGAAAAGAAGCAGCGGATCGCGGACGCCAAGCAGAAGCTGGAAGACATGCGCGAAGAGTTACGCAAGGCCGGGCTGCCCGCCTCCTGGGGCGAGTAGCCGCACATGATTTCTTGAGCCCCCGGCGACGGGGGCTTTTCCTTTATGGACCGCATTCTTCTGGTCGAGGACAAGACTGAGCTGCGTGAGATGCTGGTGACCGCCCTGACCCGCATGGGCTATGGGGTCGAACCTGCGGCGGGCTTGAGTGAAGCATTGGCCCGGCTGCGGCAGTACCGGTTCTCGGCCGTACTCACCGACCTTAAGCTACCCGCCGGTTCGGGCATGGACGTCCTCCGAGCCACGCTCGAAGCGGATCCTGCGACGCCGGTCGTGATCATGACCGCCTACGGCGGCATCGCTGAGGCTGTAGCCGCCATGCGTGATGGCGCCTACGATTTCATTCAGAAACCCATCGACCTGGAGCATCTTCGCCACTTGCTGGCACGCGCCGTCGAGCGGCAGCAAATCCTTCGCGAGAACGTGGTCTTGAAGGAGGAGTACGCCCGGCGTTACGCCTTTCCTCGCATCATCGGCGAACATCCAGCGATGCTGGCCGCGGCGCGCGAGATGCAGCGCACGGCGCCTACCGCCACCACGATTTTGCTCCTGGGTGAAAGCGGCACCGGCAAGGAACTGTTTGCCCGCGCGATCCACCAGCTCAGCCCGCGCGCCCACCGGCCGTTCATAGCCTTGAACTGCGCTGCGATACCAGAAGCGTTGGTGGAAAACGAGCTTTTCGGGCATGAGCGCGGCGCCTTTACCGGCGCCGACCGTCGTCGCGCGGGCAAGTTCGAACTGGCCCACGAGGGGACTATCTTTCTTGATGAGGTGGGTGAATTACCGGCGGGTACGCAAGCCAAGCTCCTTCGAGTCCTCGAGGAACACGTGATCGACCGTCTGGGCGGGACCGCAACCGTCGAGGTTGAAGTTCGTGTGATTGCCGCCACCAACCGCGACCTGGAGTCGGCCGCCGCACGAGGTGAGTTCCGCCAGGACCTGTACTACCGACTGGCTGTGGTGCCCATCCGCATTCCAGCGTTGCGGGAGCGCGGGGATGACGTTCTTATTCTCGCGGAGCACTTCCTGGAACGCTTCCGCAGGGAGCTCAGGAAGCCGCGGCTTGCATTCACCCCGGATGCGGTCGCCGCACTGCGCGCCCATCGCTGGCCCGGTAACGTGCGCGAGCTGCAGAACGCTATGGAGCGCGCTTCCATCCTGAACGACAGCGAGCTCACCGCCGCGGATCTGGGACTGGCGGCCAATGTCCGGGCGGCTGCTGTGCGCAGCAGCGATCTGGGCGGATCACTGGCCAGCGCGTCGTCGCGCGCCGTCGAGTCGGTCGAGCGCGCCAAGATCGAGGCCACCCTGCGAGAGTGCAAGTGGAACAAGGCGGCTGCGGCGCAGCAGCTGGGTATCTCCTACAAGACGCTGCTGAACAAGATCCACGCCTACGGGCTGGATTGAGGCCTACTGGCTGCGCAGGCCCTCGATCTGCTTCATGTGGTGGCGCGTGTGGACCAGGTGAAACCGCCTCCATTGCCTTACATTCAGGGGTCCCATCACCGGATGATTGGCGATCTTCACCTTTAGCCCGAAGCGTTCTTCGCACCGCGTAAGGGCTGTGTCCATCGCAACGAGATTCTCTCGGATCTGCTGCATCGCCTGCTCCGCGGCCACTCCCGTCGGTCGTGTGAACTCCGGCGCCTGGCGTCCGGCGGGAAAGTACCCGATACCCGTAACCAGGAAAGCCGCCAGCCGGTGAAAGAGGGTCGGTGCGCTGGCTCTGGTTTCGCCACTCTCCAGGCATTTGTCCAGGATCCGTGCGGTCGAGCTGAAAGTGATGGAGAGATGTTCCAGAATCTGCGCCGGGGACCACTTTCCTTCCGGATGGCGCGCGAGCTGCCCTGGGGCCATGTCGCGCGTCGCCGAATCAATAGCCTTCAGCGCTTGTGCAAGGTCGGTGTGCATCCGGTCGTTTAGAATGAAGTACTGTCTACGCCCATACGGGAGGTCATTATACGGTGCACGCCATGCGCACACTCGTCTTGCTCGGCCTGACATTCGCGATGATCGCCGGTTGCTCTTCCGAAGCGCCCAAGGAACAGCCGACATCCACGGCGCCGGCCAAGCCCGCGGTCAAGCCCCCGGAGTACGATACCGGCCGCGTGGCCTTGCAGCGCCTCTACGTGACCGCCCACCAGTGGGCGCCGGACGCCCAGCCCTTCCGCCTGGAATCGGAGTATATCCAGGGGGCTCCGAGCGCCGAAGGCAAGGCCGGGGTCTGGCGGGCAAGCTTCGCCTCTGTTGCGAGGCGTGCTGCCAAGCCTTATCTCTGGTCCGGTGTTACTGCAGAAGGCGCACCCGACCGCGGCATCACGCCCGGGGCGGAGGACGTTTTCAACCCGCAGAACCAGTCGACCCGTCCCTTCGATATCGCCTTCCTGAAAGTGGATACCGACAAGGCATTCGCCGTGGCCCAGGAACACGGCGGGGCGGCTATTCTGAAGAAAACGCCCGACCACCCGATCAGCTACGTCCTGGATTGGGACGTCCGTAAGAACCAGCTTATGTGGCATGTCCTCTACGGCATCTCGCGCAGCGACGCCAAGCTGACCGTGGACGTGAATGCCTCTACCGGGGAGTTTGTGCGGGTGGAGAAGTAGCGGCCTTCTCCGGGCGGGGCTGCAAGCGCTCCAAGGCTTTGTGCGCCTCCGCAGCCAGCTCGCCATTCGGCAGGATCTGCAAATAGCGCTCGTACAGCCCGCGTGCTTCCTCGACTTCGCCGGTCGGCTCCAAGGCCTGCGCCAGCCGGAATATCGCCAGGGCGTAGTTCGGCTTGTTCTCCAGCGCTGAGCGGAAGCGATAGATCGCAGCCTTGTAGTTCTTCCGCTTGAGATAAAACTCGCCGACCTCGATGTCCTTCTCGGCTTGGTGCGGGTCATAGTGCTTGAGTTCCGTGACTTCGCTCTTCCCCGTCGGCTCTTCCTTGCCTTCAACGCCGTTCATGATGGCCAGGGTGTCACGGCTGGAGCTGTACTCGCCCTCGGCACCGGAATCGGAGCGTGGCACGGATTCGCCGGTGGGCGCAGTCTGCGGCTTCTCTTCGGATTTCTGCCCCGTCTCTTCCGGTTTCTTCTTGCTGACGTCGTAGCAAGGAGAGCCGCCCACGTGGATGCAGAGGTCTGACAGGGGATTCTTGAACCGCTTGCGCTGCTTCTTGGTCGGGGTGGAGCCGTCGTCGGCCTTCTGGGCGTCCGTGTTCTGCTCCTCCCCCTTCGCTTCAGAACCTGTTGATGGCGGAGAAGTCGGCGCGGTCTCCTGGGCCCAGAGCAGCCCGGAAATCCCCAGCACCAGGGCGAGAGTAAGGTGCAGACGCATCTGACCCTATTCTAGTCCCATTCGGATGCCGGGCCCTCGGACGGCCGTTGCATCCCCCGGGGTAGAATTTCCTGTGGCAGTACGGCGGCTTTCGCCGGTACTGCCTTGCTTCGCCATGGATTTTGAGGCCAAGATCCGGAGCCTGCCCGCTTCGCCCGGCGTGTATCTGTACAAGAACGCCGAGGGCGACGTCATCTACGTCGGCAAGGCCAAGAATCTGCGCGCGCGCGTCCGCACCTACTTCGCCGAGGGCGGAGCAGCCGACGCCAAGACGGGTTCCCTGCTGCGCGAGGCTGCCGACCTGGAATACATCCTGGTGGACAACGAAAAAGAGGCGCTGGCCCTCGAGAACAACCTCATCAAACAGAAGAAGCCGCGCTTCAATATCTTGCTGCGTGATGACAAGACCTATCCCTACATCAAGCTCACCGCATTCGAGCGCTACCCGCGCGTCTATGTGACCCGCCGCCTGCGCAAGGACGGTAGCATGTACTACGGCCCTTACTTTCCCGCCAGCCTGGCACACCGGCTCGTAGACCTGATTCACCGCCACTTTCTGGTGCCCTCCTGCAAGGTAGACCTCACGCGCTTCCATCCGCGCCCCTGCCTCCAGTACTACATCCGCCGCTGCCTCGGACCGTGCGTGAAGGGATTGACTTCGCCCGAGGCCTATCAGGAATCCGTGCGCGACGTCCGGCTGTTCCTTGAAGGACGGCCCACGGACCTCGCCCTTTCCCTGCGCGCGCGCATGGAAAGCGCTGCCCAGGCCGAAGAATACGAGCGCGCCGCCAAGTACCGCGATCTCATTTCCACCGTCGAGCAGACGCAGCAGAAGCAGCGCATGGCAGCAGTAGAGGGCGATGACGCCGACGTCTTCGGCTATCACTTTGAGAACGGCATGCTGGCCGTGAACCTCTTCCACATGCGCGCTGGCCGCGTCCTCGATCGCCGTGAATTCTTCTGGGAAGAGCTGCCGGAAAGCGTGCCCGGTTCCGGCTTCGAGCCTGGCGAGTTCATGAGCGCGCTGCTCAAGCAGCTCTATCTGGACCAGCAGTACGTCCCGCGCAGCATCCACGTGCCGGGAGACTTCGAGGACCGCCAACTGCTCGAGGAGCTGCTTGCGGAAAAGCGCGGCGGAAAGGTAGAAGTCCTCGTGCCCCAGCGGGGCGAGAAGCGCTCCCTGGTGGATCTGGTGGCCCGCAACGCACGCCAGTCGTTCGAACAGCGTTTCCGCGTCATGAAGCCGGCGGCACGCGCCGTACAGGAGGCGCTGCAGGACGCCTTAACCCTGCCTGAGCTTCCCACGCGTATCGAGTGCTTCGATATTTCACATATCCAGGGCGCCGAGACCGTGGCCTCCATGGTGGTGTGGGAGAACGGTCACATGGACAAGGCGGGGTATCGCAAGTTCATTGTGCGTTCCGTGGATGGCGTGGACGACTTCGCCGCCATGCGGGAAGTTGTCGCCCGCCGCTACCGCCGCCTGCAACAGGAACAGCGGAGCCTGCCCAGCCTGGTGCTGGTGGACGGCGGCATCGGCCAGCTCCATGCCGCAGCCCAGGCACTGGAGGAACTGGAGATCATCAATCAGCCCCTGGCCGCCATCGCCAAGCGGGAGGAACTACTCTATGTTTACGGGCAGGAACAGGAGCCTATCGCTCTCGATCATCATTCGCCGGTGTTGCACTTGATCCAGAGCATCCGTGATGAATCTCATCGCTTTGCGCTGACGTTCCATCGCAAGCGCCGACAGATGCGGGATCGCGGCTCCGAACTGCTGGAGATTCCCGGCGTAGGGCCAGCGACACGTCGCCGCCTGCTGGAACATTTCGGCAGCCTGCGCGCGGTGCAGGAGGCCAACGCCGCCGCGCTTGCCGCAGTGGTCACTCCCAAGCAGGCCGCGGCTATTCAAGAGCACTTTCGGAAATAGATTCGCCACAGAGATACCGCGACACAGAGAGATTTGGGAACGGAGAGGACTGGCTAGAGATGAAACGGACCGTAGTGTGGGTCATCGCCTTACTCATCGCCGAGGGCTCCCTGGGACAACAAGAGCAGCTGGCGGCGCCCATCGATTCCGGTGGTATGCAGGTCATCACGCTGGGCACAGGTTTTCCCCGGCCGAATAACGAACGCGCCGGCCCGGCCACCGCCGTCGTCGTGAAAGAAAAGCTCTTTCTCGTCGATGCCGGACGCGGAGTCGTCATGCGTCTGGCCGCGACGGAGTTTCCTTTGAAGTCCGTGCGCGCCGTCTTCCTCACCCACCTGCACTCCGACCATACCTCAGGCCTGCCGGATGTTTTTACCAGCACCTGGATTTTCGGCCGCAAGACTCCTCTGGAGCTCTACGGTCCTGACGGTACCAAGCAGGTTGCCAGCGCGCTCATGAAGTTCTTTGCCGAGGACATCCACATCCGCCGTGACCTCACCGAAATGCAGCCTGCCGAGGGCGCAAGGATTCGCACTCACATCGTGCAAGAAGGCGTCGTATATCGGGACGAGGATGTCACCATCACCGCCTTCCGTGTGGATCACCGGCCGGTGGGACACGCCTTCGGATACCGCTTCGATGCCGCCGGCAAGCGCGTGGTCATCTCGGGCGACACGCGCTACAGTCCCAACCTAGTGCGCTATGCCAAGGGTGCAGACGTCCTCGTGCATGAGGTGGCGCTGCCGGAGTGGCTCGACCAGGTTGACACGCCCGAGGTTGCCGCCCGTCTCAAGGCGTACCACACCACGCCGGAAGAAGCCGGGCGCGCCGCACGCGAGGCCGGAGTGAAACTCCTGGTGCTGAGTCACGTCGTCCCGTCGGACGCGGACGACAAGATCCTGGAGCGTACCGCCCGGGAATTCAAGGGAAGAATCGTTGTAGCGCGGGATCTAATGAGATTCTAACCGGCTTAGTAATAATCGCTTACCAGACATACATGATGTTTTACTTTCGAGTACGGTTTTCCAGTTCCTGCAGCAAATACATCTTGATATTCGCGTCCAGCCGCGACTGCCGCAGCACGTCGCGCAGCGTGGCGGTGGGCAGCGCCTGCGCGAACTGAAGGGCGCGGGCGAACGGCGTCTTCGAATTACGCACCAAGGCCACTCGCACTTCCTGACGCAAGGACCACTTCTGGTGCCGGCAGGTCATCTCCACGAACGCCTGCGGAGCGTCGTCGTCCATCAGCGCCCTGACCACCCAGGCTTCGGTCAGGTGCGGGTTGTTCAGCGCCGCTTCAATCACGCGGCTCTCCTTGTCCAGCAGCAGCGCAGCGGCCACCCGGGTGGAGCACCGCCTTGCCAGGCTCAGCCGTTCTCCCGAAGACACGGTTTCCAACCTTCCCACGATGGCTTCCTCGGCCGCCATCTTTATATCGGCAGGCACCTGTGGCGTGAGTGCAATGTGCATCAACTCGAAGGTATACAAGTGCCGGATGATCGGCAGAGAAACATGGCGAGGGGCGCGCGGATGCATCACGATCGCACCGATGACCTTGCGGCTTTTCATCACCGCAGCGTTCTTGGTGAGGTCTTCGATTGCGGCGCGCGCCAGGTCACGCCGCGCCAGAAACGCCAGGGCTAGATCTTCATTGAGTTGCGGATGCGCAGCCACTTGCCGCTGTATCTCTTCGGCAGGATGATGCAACAGATTTTCAATCGGACCTTCTTCAGCCCGTCCTGATCGCCGTTGATCCATGCTCGGTTGCCGACCCTGCGCGGAATCTACGCCATGACCGCGGCACCATGGCCAGCGGCACGGCGGGCATACGCCAGCGCTCCTGCGGCAGCATCTACCATGCCGAAGGTGACGGCGGCATTGGGACGTTCTGCTCGCAGCGAATTCTCGAATACCTGCTGGATGCAGAACGAGTTCATGAACACTCCGCCGCAGATGCGCACGCGCACGGCGTTCTGCCCCGGCCACAAACGCCGCGAAACAATGCGCGCCAATTGCGCCAATTCCATCCCCGCGCGAATCAAGATATCGCGCGCCACCGCGTCGCCGCGATCCGCGGCGGTCAGCGCAACAGGAAACAGCGCCGCAAAATCCGGCAACGGGTAAGAGTTGGCCATGCGCGCCACGTCATCGCGCGTTGCCACCTGCCAGGCGTTCAGGATTCCGACTGCCAAAGCCGTGGTCGTCCCGGCGTCGAAGGCGCGCAGCGCGGCCGCCACCGCCGCACGGCCGACCCAATCCCCCGATCCTTCGTCGGAAACCACCGATCCCCAGCCTCCAGCGCGTGCCGTCTCGCCGCGTTCGTTGCGCCCATAGGCGATTGAACCCGTGCCCGCGCTCACCAGCACTCCCGCGCCCTCGGGGAACGCCGCTTCAAAAGCGACCACCATGTCCCCCACGACGTCGACGGGGGACGGCACTACTTCGCCTACGATCCGCTTCACCGCTTGGCAGGAGTCGTCCAGCGATGCTCCCGCCAGCCCTACACACACGCGCGCGACACTAGGTAGTTCGATTCGGCCCGCGCGACAGGCCTCCACGATGCCCTTCTGCAGATTGGCCCGGGCCTCAGCCTCGCCCAGCCGTGTCACTTTGCAACCGCCGGTCGTGGCGCGTCCCAACACGGCATGGTCGTCCCCGACTACGCAATCCGTTTTCGTGCCGCCGCCGTCAATCCCGAGGTATACGCCCATCGGCTCCCTTTTCTACCACATAGCGCCTGGAATCGGCGCGCCAGTTCCGGCCGCGAAGTGCTTGCCCCGATGCCACCTGCCGCGTATCGTAACCGCAGCCCGATGGCGCTGCGCCCCCTGGACCTTCTGATCGTTGCGCTCTACCTGGCCGGCATCACCGCCTTTGGGGTCCGCTTCCGCAAGCCCCGCCGCACCTTGCGCGACTATTTCCTCGCCGACCGCAACGTGCCCTGGTGGGCCATCGCGCTCTCTATCGTCGCCACCGAGACCAGTACGCTCACCATCATCAGCATCCCTGGGCTTGCGTACGACACTAACCTCGGATTCCTCCAGGTCGCTCTGGGATATTGCGTGGGACGCGTCGTCATCAGTTTTGTGCTGCTGCCGCTGTATTTTCGCGGCGAGCTGTTCACGGCCTACCAGCTCATCGAGCGTCGCTTCGGCCCCAGCCTCCGCTCGCTTACGGCTGGCATGTTCCTGCTGACGCGTGCCGCCGCCGATGGTGTGCGCATCTGGGCTGTATCGATGGTGGTGATGCTGGCCATCGGCACCGGCGAGGTTGCCTCAGTTGCACTGATTACCGTGCTCACACTTATCTACACCCTGGAAGGCGGATTGGCTGCCGTCATTTGGACCGACGTCGTGCAGCTCTTCATCTATCTCGGGGGAACCCTTGCCGGCCTGTTCCTGATTCTTGCTGCCGTGCCCGGGGGATGGGACGCCATCGTCGAACTCGGCTCCCTGAACAGCAAATGGCAGGCGCTGGATTTCTCCTGGAGTTTCGCGACTCCCTACACGTTCTGGGCCGGCGTCATCGGCGGAGGTTTCCTTACTACGGCTAGCCATGGGACTGACCAGTTGATGGTGCAGCGGCTGCTCGCTGCGCGCGGGTTGCGAGAATCACGCTTGGCGCTGCTCTCCAGCGGGGTCGTGATCCTGTTGCAGTTTGCTCTCTTTCTGGTCATCGGCGTGGCGCTATTCGCGTTTTACCGGCTGGCGGAGCCTTCTACCCATTTCGCCAAATCGGACCTGGTCTTCCCGACGTTCATCGTCCAGCACATGCCTCCGGGTGTGGCTGGACTACTGATTGCGGCCATACTGGCGGCCGCCATGTCCACCCTGAGTTCCTCGCTCAGTTCGCTAGCCTCGACCACGGTGGTGGACTTCCTGCTGCGCCGCCGCCCGCAGGCGGATGAGCAGCACCGCATCGGCCTTTCCCGCCGCATCACTTTCGTCTGGGCGATCGTGCTGTTCGCGGTGGCCCTGCTTTCAAGGCGCGGAGGCCGCGTAGTAGAGGTTGGCCTGGCCATCGCGTCCGTGGCCTACGGCGCCCTGCTGGGCGTGTTCCTGCTGGGCGCGCTCACTCGTGTTGCCCATAGCCGCGGTGCCGCCGTTGGCATGGCGGCGGGGCTGGCCGTCAACGTCTACGCCTGGCTGTGGACCGTGCTCCCTTGGACCTGGTACGTGCCCCTGGGAACGATTGTCACTTTTGTCACTGGATACGCAGCCAGCGTGGTGCTGAACAGAAACGGAGAGGCTCGTGCCTGACGCCGGCGCCGCCAGAGCTCAACTCGCTCGCGATCTCAGCATCCGGCATGCTGCCTCTCTCGTTGTGGGCATCATCATCGGCAGCGGGATTTTCCTCGTCCCAAAGGAGATGATGCAGGCGGTCGGCTCGGCCGAGATCGTCCTTCTGGCCTGGCTGGTCGGCGGCGTGCTCTCGTTCTTTGGCGCCGTGACCTACGCAGAATTGGGCGCCATGAAGCCCGGCGCCGGCGGCGAGTACGTTTATATCCGCGATGCCTATGGGCCCTTGCTGGGCTTTTTGTATGCCTGGGCCACCTTCACCATCAGCAAGCCTGCCTCCATCGCCACGGTGGCCAGCGGCTTCGTGCGGGTGTTGGGAAATTTCCCTGCCCTCGGCTTCTTGAGCTTCGAGTTGTTCCGCGTACCCCTATTCTCCGAACCCCTGATCATCACTTGGGGTCACCTTCTGGCCGTGACCGTGATTGTCCTTCTGACCGCGCTGAACTGGATCGGCGTGCGCCGGGCAGGCGAGTTCCAGGTGGTCTTCACCATCCTGAAGGTGGCGATGATCGTGGGCATCGCGGCGGTCTGCTTCGCCCTGACCGGCGGCCGCTGGGAGAACTTCTCCAGCCACTACCCGGAGGCCAAAGGCGGGACCGTAGGCTTCATGGTCGCGTTGATCGCGGCGCTTTGGGCCTATGACGGCTGGAACAACCTCAACATGGTGGCGGCGGAGATTCGTAAGCCCGAGCGCACCATTCCCATTGCTTTGATTGCCGGGATTTCCGTGGTTGCTTTTCTCTATGTGCTGATGTACGCCGCCATTCAGTTCGTGATGCCCGCCGAGGCCGTTGCTGCCGCCGAGCGTCCTGCTTCGCTGGCCACCCAGATCGTGGCCGGCTCGTTCGGAGCCGGACTGGTGACCGCTGGCATGGCGCTCTCGATGTTCGTCACCATGAACGGGCAGATTCTCGCCGGGGCCCGCATTCCGTTCGCCGCCGCCCAGGATGGGTATTTCTTCCCCCGCCTGGCTACGGTTCATCCCCGCTTCCACACCCCGACCATGGCATTGCTCTTCCAATCGGGCCTGACCATCCTTCTGATCCTGGTAGGTGGAAGCTTCCAGCAGCTATTCTCTTTGGCCATCTTCGCGGAGTGGATCTTCTACATGATCGCCGCCGGCAGCATCTTTGTGTTCCGCCACCGCGAGCCCGAAGCGCCACGCGCGTACCGTGCCTGGGGATACCCGGTTGTGCCGGGCTTATTCATCGCCGCCTCGGCTGTCCTGCTCTACTATTCGTTCACAGAGAATCTGCGGAACTCACTCTGGGGATCGCTGGTGATCTTGGCAGGTGTGCCCGTGTTCTATTTCTTTGCCCGGAAACCGGGAAAGCCGGCGTGAAAACGCCGCGCGGCGCTTTTCCCTGGACTCAGCAGGCCTATGCAGCGGTGGCAGGTCTGGCCTGCCGGGCGCGCTCGTATATGCGCACGTACTCCTTCGCCGAGTTCAGCCAGGAGAAGTCCTTGCCCATGCCGTTACGCATGAGAGCCTGCCACCCCTCCCGGTCTTTGTAGGCCGCCAGCGCCGACCGGATGGTCGCCAACAGCGCCTCCCCGCTGTACTCGGTGAACTTGAACCCTGTTCCTTTGCGGGTTCGTGGGTCCCAGGGCTCGATGGTGTCATCCAGGCCGCCGGTCGCCCGCACCACGGGCACGGTGCCGTACTTGAGGCTGTAAATCTGGTTGAGGCCGCAGGGCTCGTAGCGCGAGGGCATCAGGAACATGTCTGCTCCCGCCTCGATCTTGTGCGCCACGGCGTTGTCGTACGCCACCTTGACGGCGAACTTCTGCGGATACTGGCGGTTCAGGTTGCGGAACAATTCCTCGTACTCCGCGTCCCCTGTTCCCAGGGCCACGATGATCAGATCCTCCCGCACCAGACGGTCCGCGACCTGCGAGATAAGGTCGAAGCCCTTCTGGGCGGCGAAGCGCGATACGATGCCGATCACCGGCACATCCGCAGCCGCGGCCGACACCCCAAATGCGGCCAGCAGGTCCCTCTTGCATTGCGCCTTGCCGCTCAGGTCTTCCGGCGAGTACTTGGCCGCCGCAAACTTGTCGTTCTCCGGGCTCCACTCGGCGTAGTCCACTCCGTTCAGGATGCCGGTGACGGAGGCCGCACGCCCTCGCAGCACACCTTCCAGGCCAAACCCGTACTCGGCCGTCTGAATCTCCTGGCTGTACTTCTTGCTCACCGTGGTGACGAAGTCCGAGAACACTAACGCACCCTTCAGGAAATTCACCCGACCGTAGAATTCCAGCTTGGAAATCGTGAACAGGTCCCAGGGCAGCATGAGTAGCGGCAAGGTGTCGGGAGGGAACAGACCCTGGTATCCCATGTTGTGGATGGTGAACACGACGGGAACGTTTTGGAAGACGGGGTCCTCGGAATATCCCGTGCGCAACAGGATGGGGACCAGCGCCGACTGCCAGTCATGGCAGTGGAAAGCGTCGGGGACGCCCAGGATCTTCGAGGCCTCCAGTACCGCCCGGCTGAACAAAGCAAAGCGTTCCGCATTATCCGGGTAATCTCCACTGGGCGTGCCGTAGAGCGCGTCGCGATCGAAGAAGGGCGGATAGTCGATGAAGTAGAATCGGACCCCGGCTCGCGTGCCTCCGTCCAGCACCGAGCAGAACCGGTAGCGGTCGTCGAACGGGATGGTCAGGCTGCGGATTGCCGTTTTGGCATCAGAAAGCTTGGTTTGGCGGTAACGCGGGAGGAAGACCGTGACTTCGTGTCCCAGGGATGCCAGCGCCGAGGGCAGGGCGCCCACGACGTCCGCCAATCCTCCGGTTTTCGAGAATGGTACGCACTCCGAGGCGGCGAAGGCGATGTGCATGCTGAGGAACCTCCCGTCGGCGCGTGGGATGCGAAGAGACTGCATAGTCTAATGGCACGCGCTACCAGGGTCAACGCAAAGCGACCGCGCCTCGGGCAAAACTTCCTCGCCGACCCGCGGGCTGCGGAACGTATCGTCGAAGCTCTCGGCGACCTCTCGCAGTCCACCGTGGTCGAGATCGGCCCCGGACGTGGCGCGCTCACTGACCTGCTGGCCCAGCGCGCCCGCCGCCTCATCGCGATCGAAGTCGACCGTGTGCTGGCCGCGCAACTCGGATTGCGCTACGCCCGGCAGGGAAACGTCGAGATCGTCGAAGCTGACATTCTGTCCGTCGATCTATCCTCAATCATCGCTATGGAGCCCAGCCAGCTCGTTCCCCGCCGCGTCGGCGGCAAGGCGATCGTGGTCGGCAACCTTCCCTACTACATCACCTCGCCCATCCTCATGCGTCTCTTCACTTTTGCAAACCGCATCGAGCGCATCGTCATCCTGGTGCAGCGCGAAGTGGCCACGCGCATTGCCGCTCGCCCCGGAGGCCGTGACTATGGGGTGCTCTCCGCTACGGCCCAGCTTTACGCCCGCGTCGAAAAGCTGTTCACCCTGTCGCCGGCCGCCTTTTCTCCTTCCCCCAAGGTGCATTCCACCCTGCTGCGGCTTACCATATCCCCCAGGGACGCTGAACTGGGGTTAGCCGCTGGCGAGTTCGTGGAGTTTCTGAAGCTCGGTTTCGGACAGAAGCGTAAGACGCTGTTGAACAACCTGAAGTCCCGTTATGGTGAGGCGGCGGTGCTGCGGGCGCTCGCCGAAGCGGGCATTCGGCGCGACGCTCGCGCCGAAGCGCTTGCGCTGGAAAAGACCGCGGCTGTGTTCCGCAACCTGCAGGACCAGGCGCCGTCAGTGGCTGGGTTCGGTCGGGCCTCAACCTCGAGGTAGGCGTAAGTGGCCTCCCCTAGCAACGGGAGGGAGTCATGAGCACCGCAGTCCGTGAACCCGCGGTCGCCGGCTACTTCTACCCGGGCCGTGCGGAGACTCTGCTGCGCGATGTGCGCTCCTACTCGGCGGCTCCCTCGGCGAAGCTGCGAGCTCTGGGTTGCGTGGCCCCACACGCCGGCTACATGTACTCCGGGCACGTCGCCGGTGCCGTGTACGCGCGCCTCGAACTGCCCAAGCGATTCCTCATCCTCTGCCCCAATCACACCGGGGTGGGTGAACCGCTGGCCATTATGTCGCGTGGCGCCTGGCGCACTCCCCTTGGGGACGCCCGTATTGACAGTTCCCTGGCCGCTCAGCTCTTGCAGCGCTGCGAGCTATTGACCGAAGACTCGCTCGCCCATCGCTCCGAGCACGCGCTCGAGGTACAGCTTCCCTTCCTCCAGGGGCTTCTCTCGGACTTCACTTTCGTTCCCATTGCCGTCGGCGTAGGCTCCTTCCCGCCGCTGGCCGCACTGGGAGAAGCGGTCGCCGATGTTCTTTCCGGACAGAGTGATCCTGTCCTCCTCATCGCTTCCAGCGACATGAACCATTACGAGTCCGACGCGGTCACCCGTGTGAAGGACAAAAAAGCCATCGACCCGATGCTGGCCCTGGACGCCCGCGGCCTCTACGATGTCGTCTGCAGCGAACACATCAGCATGTGCGGCTTCGGGCCGGCCGTCGCCATGCTCACGGCGGCCAAGCGTCTGGGCGCGACCCAGGCCGAGCTTGTCAAGTACGCGACTTCAGGAGATATCTCAGGCGACTTCGAACGCGTCGTGGGCTACGCCGGTGTCGTCGTCTATTAGCTTCAGCCACCACACAAGCACAAAGGGCGGCCGCTCAGGCCGCCCTTGTGATCTTCACGCAGCAGGAATCAGCGCGGATTCGAGGAGGCACCCCTGCTTGCGCTTCCACCACCTCCGCCACCCCTGCTTGCACTCACCGCACCGGACGAACGGCCACCGCCGTAGCTCCCGGCGCTAGACCTTCCACCGGAATAGCCGCCGGACGACCCGCCCGACCGGGACGACCCGCCCGACCGGTACGAGGGCGCGGGCGTTGATTGTGTAGAAGCACCGCCAGCGCGGTTTGGCTGCGACGAACCTCTGCCGGAATCGAAACTGCGCCAGCCGCCATCGGCTACCCGGCCATTCCCTCGGTCCGAATTGCCGCGAACCGTACCGGCGCTCGAACGCTCCGAGTCAACGCTCCTGGATCCGGAACGTGCTTCCTGGCGCGATTCCTGCTGGCTGCGCGACTGCCCCTTGCCGACTGTACCGAAGTCTCGATCCAGTGTTCGGCCACGGAGCAAACGGTCGTCGTCGCCGCCGGAACGCGCATCCCGACCGCCGCCCGCCTGCCCTCTATCGCCGGCCAGAGGCGAGCGTCCGCTGGACCTCTCAATCATAGGCTCGGAATCGACGTTGGTGGTCGTGATGCCGCCGCGAAAGGCGTTGCCCGAAGGATTTCGTGGGCTCTGGAGATCTTCAATCACCGCCCGTCTGCGACCGGCTCCACGCCCGCCGCCAGCGCCTTCTGCAACGGTCGGTTGCAGTCCGCTCCCCACCGGCACGATCCCACGATTCGCCGTGGTGGGAGCAACCGGTGCCGTAAAACCGCGTGGCGCACGGTATACCGGCGTTACCCGGTGCCAATTGTTCCAGTGCCACCGGTTTCGCCCTGCCTGCCAGCACCAGCCGTAGCCTCCCACGTAGAACCAGCTACCGTAGCGATAGGGCAGCCAGCCCCACGGGTACGCCGAAACCCACAGGTAACCGAAGCTCGGATAGTAGGCCCAGGCGCCGTTCAGGTAGGGATTCCAGCCCGCGTTCACAAAGAACGGGCGCCATACGTAGCCGTACCCGGGAACGAAGATATAGTTCCCGTAATAGTTCAGGTCGCTCCAGCCGTAGCCTACGTACGTGGCATACCCGCCATACGATGAGCCGCCGTAGCGGTTGGACTTCGCATAGCGGTCCCGGTAGGCTTCTCGGTCGCGGTCCCACTGATCGTACGAATCCCCTTCGACTGACCGCGCCAGGTAATAACGGCCCGGGTCTTCGAAATCCAGGTTGAAAGTCTCGTTCTTGCGGACTGCCACAGAAGTGCCCGGACCCGAAACCTCGACTTCGCCTTTGAACACCGCCAGTTCCATCTGCCTCTGGCCCACGGTCAGGCGGAAACGCGAGTCCTTGCGCAGCGTGATTTCCTGGCGCCCGGCCAGCACCCGGAAGTCGTTATCGCGCTTCTCGTCGATATTGAAATAAGCCGTGCCGTCTTCCAGTTGGGCCACCGTGTACAACTGGCCGCCGTTCCTCAGGCTGAGCTGCTCCAGGTTGACCAGCGTGTCGGGCGTCAAGCGGATGGTGTCGCCTTCTTCGAACTCGACTTCGGCCAGCGCCCCGTGGCCGGTCTGGACGCGGTTGCCGTTCGCCACCGGCATGTTCATCACCGCGCGCTCAAAGCCGCGGCCGTCCCCGCGGTCCAGATACACGTCCCCGTCGGCGTAGCTCAGGCGCACAATGCGCACGTTGGAATCGGCGAAAGCGGCGGGTACGAACAGGGTGGCAGCCAGCACGAGCGCCACCACCAGTGCAGGACCCAGTTTCCGGTTGGTCATACGACCCCCTCTGTGCCCTGTTGATTAGATGGTTTCATTCTACGCCCAAGATGCAGGATTCCGCGCCCCGCCGGCTTGAAGAAACCAGGGACAGACCGCCGACTACCACTTTAGTGGGGGTTCGTAGCGCTTCTGGCCCGGCCGGAGATGGAGGCCAGCAGGCGCTCGGCGCGCTGCCGTGCAATCTTCATCACTGCCGGATCCTTGGCAATCGAACGCAGCAAGCCCTCAATGGTCTGCAATTCCTTCAGCCCGAAGCGTGGATCTTTGGTTCGCTCTTCCATCCTCTTGAGCTCGGCCTCCAGGCCCAGCCGGTCGTAGCGCCGCAGGAACTCCAGCCGCCGGCCGAACTCCTGCGTGCTCCCTATGCCCATGAAGATGGTCGTCAGGTCATCGATGTTGCCATTCTCAGACCAGTTGTAGCTG
>DATIGQ010000096.1 GCA_035454605.1 Terriglobales bacterium | reverse complement strand
CCGAGCCAGCGCCTGTTGGTATCCCGCGTCGTCGCGCAGGGACGCGAAGTCGTCATCTTTTTCCAGCAGGTCGGGCTGCTGGAAACCACGATCGGCGGCAATGCCCAGCGCGGCTAGGGCCTTCTCCTTGTTCCCCATCCGCGCGTAGGCTGCAGCCAGATTGTAGGGAGTGTACAGCGGCGCGAACTTCAGCGACTCGGCCCGTTCGAACGCCGCCGCCGCATCCGCGTAATGCCCGAGATGGATTTGTGCGGTGCCCAGGCGGAACCAGGCCAGCCCGTTCTGCGGTTCGGCGGCGGTGATCTTCTGGTAGGCCGAGGCCGCCTTTTCCCACTGCTGGGCGCGATAGGCGCTGTCGGCTTCGTCGGCGGTCTGGGCAAACGCCGTCGCTCCTAGCGAAAAGAGGACCAAGAAAAGCTGGGCTAGCTGGCGCATGGTGAATCCCCCCGTGAGTGGCCCCTCATTCCATACTCCCCAGAATCGGGGCGGGAACAACCTTGGGACGAAATATCGCCAGCATGTGACGACCCGGTCCGTATGCGCCGTGAGGTGACGAGGGCGCGAGCACGGCTTAACGGAATTCAATCGCAAGGTAGCGCGCAGTGCTGTTTCCCACGTTCGTAAGTGTGTGGGTGACTCGGCCAGCCACCCAATCGGTTTCGCCGGACTTAAACCGAATGGTGCGGGGCGGCTTGCCTGGGGCGTCGCTTCGCAGTTCGACATCCGTCAGAGGGATGGCAAGGTGTGGGCCGCTGTGCGTGTGCTTTGGCTGAGTTGCGCCGGGTTTGAGTTCGGTTTCCGTAACCCGCAGTCCCCCACGGACCACAATCGTGTCCACCGATCCGCCTTCGAACAGCTCCACGCCGCGCTCCCATCCCGCGCCGGGCTTGCGGGCGGCAGCGCGCCGCTTGGCCGCGGGCAGGATTTCCACCGTCACGTTGCGGAAAGGCGTAGAGGCCAGGTTGCGCGCCACGTGGGCGAAGCCACCCTCGGTGTAGCGTGCTTCGCCGTCCGCCAACTGCAACCTCGCAGGCGGCTTGCCCTCCACTTCGTTCGCGACTTCGGCCGCTCCCAGGACGACGAAAACATAGTCGTGGGCATGGTGATGCAGGCCGGTGGCGCCATTCGGCGGCACTTCGACGCGGAACGCGCGCACGTATTCGTTCTCCAGCACGAGGTGGTGGTGGGGCTCGGCGGAAACATCAACGGCTTGCGGCGCGGTCTGCGCGGAGGCCAGGCAGAGAGCGGCGAGTGGAACGAGCAGTCGGCGAATCCTCATATCGAGCGAGTCTATCGCACCGGCTCAGTACGGAAAGGGCTCGATCTTCCACTTGTCGAACACGCGGGCCTCGACGAAGACGCGGTGCAGGTCGGGATCGAGTTCGCCATCCTTCACGGATAGGTCGAGGATGTCGAGCGCGCGCTCCAGGCTCACCGCCTTCTTGTAGGGGCGGTCGGAGGCGGCCAGGGCGTCGAAGATGTCGGAGATGGTCATCATGCGCGTCTGTACGGGAATCTCCGGCGCGCTCAGCTTGTAGGGATAGCCGGTGCCGTTCAGTTTTTCGTGGTGGCCGCGGGCGATGCCGGGGATGTTGCGGATCTCCTTGGTCCACGGGATCTGCTGCAGGAAGTTGTAGGTGTGCACCACGTGCGACTCGATCTGCCTGCGCTCGGCGTCATCGAGCGAGCCTTTGCGGATGGAGAGCAGCCGCACCTCGTCCTCACTGAGCAGGACTCTCTCTTCCCCATCAAAGTCCAGGTACTTGCGGGCGGCGATGTCCATCAGCATCTCGAAGCTTCCGGTGGGCAACACCGTGGGCTCGTTCGACTCCAGCACCTTTTTGAAGTAGCCGTCCAGCTCCGCCAGGCGTTCTTCCATCTCCTTGTCGAAGACCGGAAGCTGCTTCATGTATTCCTTGCGGCCCTTCTCCAGCAGGTGCTTCACGCGTTGTGCGGAGTTTTCATGCTGCAGGGTGCGCTTCACGAAGTGGAAGCGCTGCTTCACCAGGTCGAGCTGCCACGGGTACAGCTTCTTGGCCTTGACCAGGACTTCTTCGCGAACACCCACCTTGCCGAAGTCGTGCAGCAGGGAGGCGTAGCGGATCTCTTTCATCTCCTGGCGCGTGAAGTGGATGGCGGCCAGCGACCCGTGCTCCAGGCGGTCCACCGCCTCGGCCAGGCCCACGGTGAGGTTGGCGACCCGGAAGGAATGGCCGCTGGTCGTGGGATCGCGCGCCTCAATGGCGATGACCGAGGCCTTCACGAAGCCCTCGAACAGCGCCTGGATGGCCTGGTAGAGCTGGCTGTTCTCCAGCGCCACGGCCGCCTGGCTGGCCAGCGACGCCGCGATCTCCTGCATGCGCTGCGAATAAGGGACCACCTGCGCCGTCACCGCGGCCACCGAGTCCAGCTTGGCCTCCCGGTCGCGCTTGGCGTTGAGCAGCTGCACCACGCCCACGATCTCGTCCTTCTGGTTGCGCATGGGCACGGCCAGGATGGACTTGGTGCGGTAGCCGGAATCTTCGTCGAACTTGCGGTTGATGCTGTAGGGAACGTTGGGGGGCAGGCGGTAGGCGTCGGCGATGTTCACCGTCTGCCCGGTCATGGCCACGTAGCCGGCGATGGAGCGCTCGCTGATCTCCATGGTGACTTCGCGGAAGGGCACGGCCACGGTATCGTTCTGCGCCAGCTTGAAGCGCAGGCGCTTCTGCGGCTCGCGCTGCTGCTTCATCACCAGCTTGCCCACCTCGTCCTTCACCGGCGCGGTGGTTTCTTCCAGGCTCTCCGCGCTCTCCACGATGTACAGTGACCCGGCGTCGGACTGGGTGATGGCACGTGACTTGGTGAGGATCAGTTCCAGCAGCTTCTCGGTGTTGTGCTCGGCGGAGAGCGCGGCGCCGATCTGGTTCAGCTCGCTGATCTCGCGGGTGGCGCCGATCAGGCGCTCGTTCAGCTCGCGGCGCGAGGCCAGCAACCGGATGTGGTCCACCGCGTTCTCCACCGCGCGCTCCACCAGCTCTGGCGGCGTGTTCGCCGGAAGATAGCTGTAGACGGCGCCATCCAGGCGCGGATCGCTGAAGCGGCGGTCGGTGAGCGCGATGATGCGCACGTTGGGCGCGCGCAGGGCCGCGAAGTTGTCCTTGAGGATCCACTCCTCGGTGACGACCACGACGCGCTCGGCCTCCGGCGCCTGGCTGTCCAGGTGCTCAAAGGCCAGCCGGCGGAAGCGGTGGGCTTCAATGGCCGCCCGCTTCCCCGCCGGGTCGCCCTCGAAGAAGACGACCATCGGCAAGGGGCGCCGCGGCGGCGGCCCAGCCGGCGACACCTCCGGTTTCGTGCCTGCGCTCATTTCTGCTTTTGAATGACGGTGTGCCTCTCCGGAGGAGGGCTGAGCGGCTCAGAGCGCTGCCCCGGACCCTCCGGCGGTGGTTACTATAGCAGAAGCGCGCAGGCCCCGAAGCGCTGCCGAAACCCCGCTCCACCCCGTGACTGCGTGGTATATAATCCGCGAACTTCCCCCGCATGCGACGGTCCAGCACGCCGTCTCCCGGAGCTTCCGACCGGCCGCCGCCGTGATGCGAGGTGAGGAGAGAACCGATGGCCACATTCCCGGCGAGTCCTTCTGCCGCGCCCGCTACCGGGGCGGCGGCCAAACCCGTCACTGAGACCGGAACGCTGCATTTCTTGCAGCGCATCAAGCTGTTCAGCGGCCTCTCGGTGGCCGAGTGCCAGGAAGTCGTCAAGCGCATGAAGCGCCGCGACTACCCGCCCAACACCGTCATCGTGCGCGAGGGCGCCCCCGGCAGCTCCATGTTCTTCGTCACCTCCGGCCTGGTCGAGGTCCGCAAGAAGGACCCCAACACCAATATCGACTTCCTGCTCACCGAGCTGGGGCCGGGAACCAACTTCGGCGAAATGTCGCTGCTCACCGGTAAGCCGCGCAGCGCCACCGTCTCCGCTACCCAGGCCACCACCTGCGCCGTGCTCGAGCAGAAGGACTTCCAGGACCTCTTCCTGCTCTACCCGAAGATGGGTCTGGCGCTCACCGCGGTGCTGGCCGAGCGCGTCGAGGCCGCCTCGCAGCAGGTGGGCATCGAGTACATGAACCTGGCCAAGATGAACTTTGACGCCCGGGTACTCGGCCTTCTGCCCCACACCATGATGCTGCAGCACCGCGTCATCCCCGTGGCCTTCGCCAACAACCGACTGACCCTGGCCATGGTGAATCCCAACAACATCATCGCCCTCGACGACATTCGCCGCATCATCAAGGGGGTGATGATCGAGCCCGTGGTCACGACCGAGGAAGACTTCAAGAAGTTCATGGGCACCACCTACGCGCAGCTCATGCATAAGGAAGAGCCTGCTGCCGCCGGGCCCGGCAAGACCACCACCGGCACGCTCGATATGACCGGCAAGACGTCGGCGGAGATGATCGACCTCTTGCAATCGGACATCATCCGCGACCTGCAGATGGCCGACGAAGGCGGTCCCACCGGCGCCGAGACCAAGCAGGAGCTGATGTCGGCCTCCGAGGATGCGCCCATCATCCGCCTGGCCAACTCCATCCTGGGCCTGGCCATCAAGAAGGGCGCCAGCGACATCCACGTCGAGCCCATGGAAACCGAAGTCATCGTCCGCTTCCGCATTGACGGCGTGCTCAACGTGGTGCAGAACCTGCCCAAGAAGGTGCAGCTCGGCCTGACCTCGCGCCTCAAAATCGTCTCCAAGCTGGACATCTCCGAAAAGCGCCTGCCGCAGGACGGCCGCATCAGCGTGAACATGGAAGGCCGCCCCATCGACTTCCGCGTCTCCACCATTCCTTCCAAGTGGGGCGAGAAAGTCTGCATGCGTATCCTGGACAAGTCGAACACCACCCTGGGCCTCGATAAGCTCATCGCCCACCAGGCCACGCTGGAGCTGGTGCGCGAGCTGATCTCGCAGCCCTACGGCATCATGTACGTCACCGGGCCCACCGGCTCCGGCAAGACCACTACGCTGTACTCCGCGCTCGCGGAACTAAACGAGCCCGGCGTTAACATCTCCACCGCCGAAGACCCCATCGAGTACGACCTGGGCGGCGTCAACCAGGTGCAGGCGCACAAGGAGATCGGCCTGGACTTCGCGCGCATCCTGCGCGCCTTCCTGCGCCAGGACCCGGACATCATCCTGGTCGGCGAGACGCGCGACAAGGAAACCGCGCACATCGCCGTCGAAGCCGCGCTCACCGGCCACCTGGTCTTCACCACGCTGCATACCAATAACGCCGCCGGCTCGTTCACCCGCCTGGGCGAGATGGGCGTCGAGCCCTTCCTGGTGTCGTCCTCCACTATCGGCGTGATGGCCCAGCGCCTGGCCCGCCGCCTGTGCCAGAAATGCAAGGAGCCCATCAAGGCTGACGACACCACCTGCGAATTCATGGGCATGGAGAAAGGCGCGACCATCTACAAGGGCGTGG
>DATIGQ010000095.1 GCA_035454605.1 Terriglobales bacterium | reverse complement strand
GCGCAAGCTCGACGACGCCGGCTTGCACGCCATGGCCGGAAATCTTTCCGGCCTCACCGAGGATGAAGCCGAGCGCACTCTTGCCCAGGCGCTGGTCGCCCGCTACGAGATGTCCAGCCAGACCGTTCTCGATGTGCTCGAAGGCAAGAAGGAACTCCTGCGGCGCAGTGGCCTGCTGGAATTTGTCGAGGTCCGCGAAGACCTGGCTTCGGTCGGCGGCCTTGAGAATCTGAAGAAGTGGCTGCTCGTGCGGCGCGGCGCCTTCGAGCCCGCCGCCCGCGATTACGGACTCGATCCGCCGCGCGGCGTCACCCTCATGGGCGTCCAGGGATGCGGCAAGAGCCTTTGCGCCCGCGCCATCGCCGGCGACTGGAAAGTCCCGCTGGTCAAGTTCCAGACCTCCGCTGTCTTCGACAAGTTCATCGGGGAAACCGAAAAGCGTGTGCAGCGCCTGTTCGAAGTCGCTGATCAGCTCGCCCCTATCGTCCTCTGGATCGACGAGCTGGAAAAAGTCTTCGCCGGTACCGGTCCGGAAGCCGCCGTCGTTGACGCCGGTGTTTCCGCGCGCATGCTCGGCGCGTTCCTTTCCTGGATGCAGGACCGCCGCTCCGCCGTCTTCATCGCTGCCACGTCCAACAACGTCGCCGCTCTCCCGCCGGAGCTTCTACGCAAGGGACGCTTTGACGAGATCTTCTTCCTCGACCTTCCCAACCAGGCCGAGCGGCGCGCCATCTTCACGTTGCATCTCGCGCGCCGCAAGCGGAATCCTGCGGAGTTCGACCTTGACCGCCTGGTGGACGCGGCCCGCGGCTTCTCCGGCGCCGAGATCGAAGGCGCCGTGCAAGCCGCCATGTACGCTTCGTTCGCCGACAAGAAGCCGCTCTCGACAGAAACGCTGCTCGAGACGCTGCGCACCACCGTCCCGCTCTCCCGCACCCGCGCCGAGGACATCGCCCGCCTCCGCGCCTGGGCCCAGGAGCGGGCTGTGCCGGCTTCGCTGGCGGAGACGTAGCGCGGAGACCAAGATGGGAGCTGGCTTCCCAACCTTGGCTCCTTTCGTCCAAATGTGTACGTATCCGGAAACACCGATGACCCGACTGCGCTTACCTTCCTTGCTCTTGCTCGCGTTCCTGCTGTTTGCACCCGCGGCATCTTCGCAGAACGACCCCGCCCTCGAAGCCAAAGTCGACGCCTACGTCAAACCCTACTTGGAAAGCCACAACTTCAGCGGCTCGGTCCTGATCGCGCGCGGCGACAAGGTTCTGGTGAGCAAAGGCTACGGGATGGCCAACTACGAACTGGATGTCGCCAACACACCCCATACCAAGTTTCAGATCGCTTCCGTCTCCAAGCCTTTTACCGCCGCGGCCATTCTGCTGCTTGAGGAGCGTGGCAAGCTGAAACTCAAGCATCCGCTGGCCAAGTTCATCCGGGACTATCCCCAGGGCGACAAGATCACGATTCACCAACTGCTCGCTCACAGTTCCGGCATTGTCAATGCCAACAATCTTCCGGGGTACCGCGAGAAGTCTCGCTTCCACCAGTCCCTCGACCAGGTCATCGCCATGTTCAAGGGGACGCCGCTGCTGTTCCAGCCGGGAGAAAAGTTCGACTACAGCAACTCCAACTACAACCTGCTGGCCTACGTCATCGAAAAGGCCTCGGGCGAAACCTATGGGGATTTCCTCCGGAAGAACATCTTCGAACCCCTCGGCATGAGCGACACCGGCGAGCCGCACGCCGATGAGATCATCCGGAATCACGCCTCCGGATACGTGCCGCGCGGCATGAGTGACGTCCAGAATGCGCCCTATCTCGATTGGTCCATCAAAACCGGCAACGGCTCGCTTTACTCCAGCGTCGAAGACCTCTACAAGTTCGACCGCGCTCTTTACACCGACAAGCTGTTGCGCCGCTCCAGCCGCGACCAGATGTTCAAGGAGCACTTCGAGGGTGTGGGCTACGCCTGGTTCATCGGCAAGAAGTTGAATCGCCGGGCCATCACCTACACCGGCCGCAGCCCCGGATACACCACGGCCTTGCTGCGTTTTGTGGAGGATGACGCCACCGTGATCCTGGCTTCCAACATCTATTCCAGCCTCACCCGCTCCATGGCCGATGACCTGGCCGCCATCCTGTTCGGCGAGCCCTACCGGGTCCCGGAGCTGACCGCCCATCCGCTGGACGAGGCCGTGCTGAGCGCCCTCCCGGGACGCTACCAGTTCGGGCCTGACTTCTTCACGCCTAACCTCGTCATCAAGGTGGAAGCCCGCCAACATGACCTGGCGATTGCCACTCCGGACGAGATCTACCTGATCCCGCAGTCGGACGGATCCTTCATCGACCGTGGGTACGGCGGCAAGATGAGTTTCTCCAGGGACGAGCAAGGCAAGGTAAATCAACTCACCTGGAGTTTTGGTGACGCCTTCGTGGCCAAGCGGCTGCCTGACTAGTGGGAACCCGAAGCGGCACTCCTGGGCTCGGTTGACTCCGCAGCAGCACCGGGCTAGGCTAGCGTCAATGGTAGTTGCCGCATCGGTGGCCAGCTTCGTAACCGCCCGTTGTTCCCCCTGCAAAGATTGCACACGTGGTTCGCGGCCGGTGCCGCGCTACCTAAGGAGGATCGCGTCCGACACTCCATGAAGAAGAACCTCGAGATCAGCCCCAACATCGAGACCCTGTTCGGCACCCGCGACGAGAACCTGCACCTCATCGAGGACGCGCTCAACGTTTCCATCGACCTGAAGGCGGATACGCTCCAGATCGAAGGCGCGGCCCGTGACGTCTCCCGCGCCGAGCAGATCGTCCGCGAGTACGACCAGTTGCAGCGCGCCGGATACAGCTTCACCAACGGCGACCTCGGCTCCATGCTGCGCCTGGTGACCTCGGACGTCTCGGTCACGCTGCGCGGGCTGGCCGAGTCCAGCCGCCAGCGCGCCGCCGGCCGCCGTGTGGTCCAGCCCAAGAGCCTCAACCAGCGCCGCTACATCGAAGCCATCGAGCAGTTCGACATGGTGTTCGGCATCGGCCCCGCCGGCACCGGCAAGACCTATCTCGCGGTGGCCATGGCCGTCGCCGCTCTGCTCAACAAGCAGGTGCACCGCATCATCCTCGCCCGCCCCGCGGTCGAAGCCGGCGAGCGCCTGGGCTTCCTTCCCGGCACCCTGCAGGAGAAGATCGATCCCTATCTGCGTCCGCTCTACGACGCCCTCTACGACCTGCTCGAACCGGAAAAAGTCGACCGCTACCTGGAAAAGAACGTCATCGAGATCGCGCCCATCGCCTTCATGCGCGGCCGCACGCTCAATGACAGCTTCGTCATTTTGGATGAGGCGCAGAACACCACCAGCGAGCAGATGAAGATGTTTGTCACCCGCCTGGGATTCAACTCCAAGGCCGTCATCACCGGCGACATCACGCAGATCGACCTTCCCGGTGCGCGTCGCAGCGGTCTGCTGGAAGCCCGCGAGATCCTGAAGACCGTCGAAGGCCTCCACTTCTGCTACTTCAATGAAAGCGATGTGGTACGGCACCATCTGGTGCAGCGCATCATCCGCGCATACGACGAGCACAAGGAGCGCCAGGCGGACGCTGCCAAGACGGCGGATTCCGGGCCAGGGAAGGCGGCGGAGGCGGCTCCGCCTGCGGAATTCAAGTACACAGAGGAATGAACCGGTAGAATAGCGCGGGAGGAACGGCCATCGGGCCGCTTCTCCCGTTCCTCTTTTTGCGATCATGGTGATCCTGCGCCAATCCGTACGGGGAGTGAGCGCGAGTGCGCTCCAGCGTTTTGCCGGGCGCGCGCGCCGCGCCGCCGGCTTGTCCGGGCGGATGGACGTGCTCATCACCACGGACCGCGATCTGCGCGCCTTGAACCGGCGCTTCCGGCGCAAGGACAGAGCCACCGACGTACTTTCGTTCGCCGGCCAGAACGGCGCCGCCGGGGACATCGCCATCTCGGCGGAAACGGCGGCGCGCAATGCGCGTCGGCTCGGGCATTCGACGGCGGCGGAACTGAAGGTGCTCATTCTGCACGGCGCGCTGCACCTGGCGGGCTACGACCATGAGCGCGACCGTGGCCAGATGGCGCGCCGCGAACAGCGCCTGCGCCGCCAGTTCCGGCTACCCACCGGCCTCATCGAACGGGAGCGCAAGCCGTGAGCCTGCTGCTGTTCATCATCGGCCTGGTGCTGGCGGGCATGCTGGCGCTGGTCTCTTACGTCGAGCGCGTCTACACCGAGATGGGCAAATTCCTGGCGCGCGAATACCAGGAGAACATCGAGATTTTTGAGAAGAGAGTGGAGCCGCACCTGGGCGCGAACCGCAATCGCGCCTCGCTCTCCATGTCGGTGCTGGCGCAGCTCATCACTGCGACCCTGGCCTTGCTGGTGGGCTTCTCCATTTTCGCCGACGGCGCCTGGGACTGGGCGGAACTTGCCGAAGGCGCCACCGCCTTGCTGGTGATCGTGTTGCTGTTCAACCGCCTGCTGCCTTTCGTGCTGTTCGCTCGCACCCGCGGCGAATGGCTGGCGCCTTTTGCTCCGGTGCTGCGCGTGCTCATCTACGTGGCGCTGCCGTTCACCATCGTGCTGAGCTTCGCGCTTTCGGTGGCGGCGCTCACCGAAGAGCATGCGGTCGAGGAGCCGGAGAGCCCTGCCGAAGCGGTGGACGCGCTCATCGAAGCGGGACAGGAAGAAGGCATTCTGCACGGCGCCGACCGCCAGCTCATCCACTCCGTGGTGGAGTTCGGCGAAAAGACGGTGCGGGACGTCATGACGCCGCGTCCGGAGATCGTTGCCGTCCCCTCCGACACCACCGTGGACCAGTTCATCGAGCTTCTGCGCACCAAGCCCTACTCGCGCGTGCCGGTGTATGAAGGCTCGCTGGATAACATCCAGGGCGTGGTGTTCGCGCACGACGTCCTGCAGATGTCGGACGCCGAAGCTCGCACCCGCACCGTGCGCGGCCTGATGCGCACCGTCCCCTTCGTGCCGGAAACCAAGCGCGTGGGCACGCTGCTGCGCGAATTGCAGAAGAACAACATGCACATGGCCATCGTGATTGACGAATACGGCGGCGTCGCCGGCGTGGCCACCATTGAAGATCTGGTGGAAGAGATCGTGGGCGAGATCCGCGACGAGCATGAAGCCAAAGCCGACCTGGTGCGCGAGCCCGATGGCGCCGTCGTCGTCCCCGGCAACATGGACGTGGACCGCCTGGTGGAGCTGTTCGGCGTGC
>DATIGQ010000094.1 GCA_035454605.1 Terriglobales bacterium | reverse complement strand
CGTGTCCATCCGTGGCTAGATTTTCCCGCGGCACCGCGGAACCATCTTGCAAATTGACGTCAGCCCCACGCGCATCTACGATGGCCTTCACTTCGGGGGGTGGTTGCTGCTCACCGGCAGGGTCATTTCGCACTTCACGGTTTCGGAGAAGCTGGGCGCGGGCGGCATGGGAGAAGTCTATCGCGCCCGCGACAGCCGTCTCGGCCGCGAGGTCGCCCTCAAGGTTCTGCCCGAAGCTTTCGCGCTCGACCCGGACCGCATGGCTCGCTTCGAGCGTGAAGCGCACTTGCTGGCCTCTCTGAACCACCCCAACATCGCTGCCATCTACGGCATCGAGGATGCCGAAGGCGTCCGCTGCCTGGTGCTGGAGCTGGTCGAGGGCGAGACGCTGCTCGAGCGCATCCGCCGCGGTCCGCTGGCTATGGAAGAGGTACTGGACATCGCCCGCCAGGTGGCCGAAGCTCTGGAGTCCGCCCACGAGCGCGGCATCGTCCATCGCGATCTCAAGCCCGGCAACATCAAGGTCACGCCCGCGGGCACGGTCAAGGTGCTCGACTTCGGCCTCGCCAAGATGTTCGAGAGCGAGGCCGCCATCACCGACCTTTCGCGTTCGCCCACGCTCACCACGCCCGCCACGCGCCTGGGCGTGGTCATGGGCACCGCGGCTTACATGAGTCCTGAGCAGGCCCGCGGCCGCGAAGTGGACAAGCGCACCGACATCTTCGCCTTCGGCTGCGTCCTCTTCGAGATGCTTGCGGGCCGCCAGGCCTTCTCCGGCGAGACCGTTTCGGACACCATGGCTTCCATCCTCAAGCTCGATCCCGAATGGAGCCGTCTGCCCGACTCTACGCCGCCCGCGCTCTTGCGCCTGCTGCGTCGCTGCCTGGAGAAAGACCCGAAACTCCGTCTGCGCGACATCGGCGAAGCCCGCATCGCCCTCGCCGACCCCAGTGCCGCCGCTTCCGAAGCCCCTGCCGCTTCCGTTCCCGCTGCGCCCGTCTCCACTCTTCGCTCCCGTGCCCTGTGGCTTGCAACGGCCGTTGTGCTCGCCGCCGCCAGCGCCTTCGTCGCTTGGACGCTGAAGCCTGTGGCGTCTCCTCCGTTGCGCAAATTCGAGATTGTGATCGAGGGTTCCAGCCTTCCTTTTCCTCCCGCCATCTCGCCCGACGGTCGCGTCATCGCCTACGTTGCGGAGAGTCAGCTCTGGGTTCGCGAACTGGACAAGCTGGAGCCCCGCGCCATTCCGGGTACTGCCGGCGCTACTCACCCCTTCTGGTCGCCCGATAGCGCTTTCCTGGGCTACTTGCTGGAGGGGAAACTCTGGAAGGTTCCCGTCAGTGGCGGCGGGGCTACTGCCATCGCCAACGTCGGCGTCGAGTTCACCGGTGGCGCTGGAGCCTTCTGGGGGGAGGATGGCACCATCCTCTACTCCCGCGGCAACACCGGCCTGTTCTCCGTTTCCGATCGCGGCGGCGACCCTCGCATCTTCGTGCCTCTCGCAGCCGACGAGAACGATATCCATGAGCCCTTCGTTCTGCCCGGCGGCAAGGGGATTCTCGCCGTCCTTCATCGCGCGAACAGCCCTCCCGACACCCTGGCCCTGATCACCGGTAACCAGCGCACCGTTCTGGTCCAATTCAAGGGCGACCCGCTATGGCAGCCTTCCTACTCGCCTACCGGCCACATCCTCTTCAGTCGCACCGGAGTGAACTCCGGCGTCTGGGCCCTGCCCTTTTCTCTCGCCAGCCTCAAGGCCACAGGAGATCCTTTCCTGGTCCTGTCCGGCGCCACCTTCCCCAGCCTTTCGCGGGAAGGCACCTTGACCTGTATCGGCGGAGGTTCCACCGGCTTGGAGGAACTTGTTTGGGTCAGCATGGATGGCAAGACCCAGGCCGTGGGCAACCAGACCCAGATTTACCTTGGCCTTCCCCGGGTTTCTCCTGACGGCACGCGCGTCGCTGCCGTTGCCCGCGTCAATCAGAATGTCGACGTCTGGATTTTCGACCTCAAGCGCAACACCCGTACCCGCCTCACCTTCGATCCCGCGCCCGATACCGTCCCGGTCTGGTCACCCCAGGGAGACCGGGTCTTCTACGTCAACGTCAATCACGGCTTGGCCGTAAAAGCCGCCGATGGCACCGGCAGCGCCCAGTACCTGGGGGAGGGAGATGACCCGAGCATTTCCGGAGACGGCAAGTATTTGGCCTTCACTCGCGACGGAAAGGACACTGCCACCGACATCTGGTACATGCCCTTGAGCGGCGACCGCCAGCCCGTCTCCCTGCTCGCCACTCCCGCTCGCGAGTTTCAACCCCAGCTCTCTCCCGATGGCCGCTATCTCGCCTATGTCTCCGACGAGTCCGGCGCCACTCAGGTCTACCTCACCCGTTTTCCCTCAGGCGAAGGCAAATGGCAGGTCTCGGCCTCCAGCGGTGCGATCCCTCGTTGGAGCCCCAAGGGCGACAAGCTCTTCTATCGCAGCGGCGCGCGCCAAATGACCGAGGTCAGCGTCTCCACCCTCGGCAACGCTCCTTCCCTGGGCGCGCCCCGCGTGCTCTTCAGTGCCGACACCGCCGGCGTCCAGTTCGAAGGCCCCTTCCAGTTCGACGTCTCTCCCGATGGCCGCCGCTTCCTCATGGTCCGCGAAGCCAGCCAGGCCGCCAAGCGCATCGCCATCACCGTCGTCCAGAACTGGTTCACCGAATTCAAAGACCGCAAGTAGCTTCAATCTCGTAGCGACGGTGCCCCACGTTCGCGCCCCGCTTTTGGGCGCTAACGTGGATTACGAGCCGCCATCACCATGGAATGGCATTTCCTGGAAAGCTCGACGAGCTCCTCGTAGCGCCAGGTCTCGTTGTCGTTCAGAAGCTGCACCAAATCCATGGGCAATTCTTCGAGCCCTACTCTCGCACCGCTGATGGCCCCGGTCATGGCCGCAGTCGTGTCCACATCTCCACCCGCAGCGATTGCTGTACCAATCGCTTCCAAATAGTTGTCAGGATGCTTAAGGAACGAATACAGGCTCCACAGCACACTGGTTGTCACGAACGGAGAGATGTGCTGCCAGGCGTCTACGTGGTCCGGATCCAAACCGATCCTGGAGATCTCGCGAACGGCTACCTCAGGCTCGGATTGCAGCCATTTCTCCATGCGCGGCAAAGCCGAAGCCAGGGCTGGGTCGAACGGCGCAACCCAGCCAGCCAACTGATCTGTGAACTCTGGCAGTTTTGTCGGCGTGTGCCGTAGTATCAAGGCGACCGAGCCGGCTATCAAGATCGCCCCCGCCGAACAGCGTGCGTCCTTGTGGGTGATCCTGCTCTGCTCATGCGCCACGTGGACCATGCGCTCAGGGTCACCTGAAAACAGCAAACCGACAGGCCCGGCACGCATCGCGGCACCATTGCCCGCAGCCGGCGGTGGCGTGCCTGCTTCTTCCCACGCCAGCCCCGCAGCCAGCCGAAAGGCCGCCGCTTGCGTCGCGAATCCCTGACCCACGATGCGCTCTTCCACAAAAATGGCGGCAATCCTGTCCGCGTAGTCCCTGGGATCAAAGCCGCCGCAGGCGACAAAACTCTGCATCAGTTCGCGGGCAAGCTGGGAGTCGTCGGAATACTGTCCAAAGCGATAACGGCCCCGGCATTGCTT
Organism: Terriglobales bacterium; assembly: GCA_035454605.1. Classification (NCBI taxonomy): domain Bacteria; kingdom Pseudomonadati; phylum Acidobacteriota; class Terriglobia; order Terriglobales; species Terriglobales bacterium. Next base: position 2,390 of record DATIGQ010000094.1, on the reverse strand, counting down.
CACCACGCGGCCCGTGCGAACAAAGTCATGCACATAGCTCTGGCACACCTCCGGCGATTCGCCCTCGACCGGAAAGCCGAGAGCGTCGCCCAGACATTGGCCAATCAGGCAGCCGGCAAACTCATTTTCGGTCGGTCGCTTCATCGGACACAGGTACCCGCCCTAGTCAGGGCGATTTCGTGCTCGACACCGTCGGCTCGGGCAGTTCGTGGTAGGAGAAAATGATGTTCTCCAGGACGCGCTGCGATTCCTTGAACAGCGGTTCGGCGCACCAGGCGGTGATGCGGACGAACCTGCCTTCGTAACCTACGATTCCAGTCAAGTAATGAACCGGAAAGTTCTTGGCCTGTCCAGCCAAGCCTCGGTAGTTCAGCAAGGCGGCAGGGCGAGCGTCGATGGTGACCGCCGAGTCGCTCACTACTTCGTAGTTCGCCAAGTCAGCTCTCAACTGCAGGTCGACCAAGCCTTTGTAACCTTCGAGCGAAGCCGAAACTTCCTCCTGCGCAACGATGACGAATTGCATCTCGCTGGGCGAACTCAGGCCGGCAATCGCTCCAGTCTTGCGCAGTTCGGGCTGGACTTTCCACTCGATGGGTACCGTCAACGCAAACTTCTCCGTCCGGTTAACGTAGTTGTTGCCATCTAAAGCCTCATCCACCAGCGTAACCGACCGGGCTTCAGGAGACGACGCCGAGGCTTGGTTCTCGGGAAAGGTGATCGACTGGATGTCGCCTCGCAAGACCTGCATCTTGCCGTACGGCGTCTCCACCTGGATCTTGTTGTCCTTGATCGAAGCCATGCGCCCGACCACCTTGGTGCCGTCCTTCAGGAGGATTTCCTCCCCCAACGCCGTCGCTGCCACTGCCAGCATCAGCAATCCCCACCACCTCGCCTTATTCATGGTTCCTCCTCTGGCGCGCGTCTAGTGCTTCGCCGCCATTGCCTGTTGTTTGGCTTGCTCGAACCGCTTCAACTGTCCCTGCATGAACTCGCTATCGGGCGAAAGAGATAGCGCCTCTTTTTCCGTCTCGACCGCCTCCTCGAATCGGCCGTTCAGATAGAGCGCCTGCGCCAGCGTGTCTAAATACGCCGCGTGCCCGCGCCCCTTTCCTTCAGAGAGCGCTACCGCCTTGCGGGCGTACTCCAGCGCCCTCTCCGGATTTCGCAGCGACTCTTCTGGAACCGTGGCGTAGATCCACGCCGCGTTGTTCCACATTCCAGCTTCCGTCGGTGCCACTTTCAGTCCTTCCTCGTAGGCTGTGAGCGCCTGTGCGTAATCGCCCGTCCGATCGTGGATGCCGGCCAGAAGGCGATAGGCGAGCCCGGCTTTTTTGGCGTTGGCGGGCTCGTGCGACGCGAACTGGAGGTACGTCTTCAGGTGCGCGATCGCCTGGTCGCCGGCCTGTGGATCGATGCTCTGCATCTGGCCCAGCAACAGGTGCGCGTCCGGTTGGTCGGCATCGAACTGGAGTACGCGCTCGGCTTCCTGGCGCGCGCCGGTATAGTCGCCCGCACGGAACAGCGCTTCACCCAGCTTCGTGCTCATGGCAGGGCTATGGACCTGCTCCGTTTGCGCTTCCGCCAGCTCTTTCTCGATGCTCTCCAGCTCCTTGATCGCCTCTTCTTCCGGCATTTCCCCGGCCAGCAACCGCAGGAAGGCACGGGGCATCTCAACCTTGGCTTGGTGCAGCAGGCGGACCTCCTTCCAGGCCAGGGGAAGGTTGTCCGTAGTGGCATAAGCCACAGCCAACGCCTGATGTGCTGGCAGGCTCTCCGGCTTCAGGCGGACGGCCTCGCGGAACTCTGCCGCGGCTTCGTAGAACCGCATGTCCCTCATCAATTCGTTTCCACGGTTGAAGTGGGTGGCGTATTCAGAGACGTCCGGCGGCTCGTTCTGCCCGGCAGTTGGAATCGAAACCGCGCCCGACGCGGCCAACACCAGGAAAAGGGAAGCGGCCAGAAATCTTACGCCTACGAACAATTCGGCTGGCCACCCCCAATCGATCTGGGACCCTGTCCAATCTCTCGCGTTGATCATGGTCTTTTCTCCCTCCTGAGCAGGTACAGCCTCGTGCCTCTAGGGCTGTTCTTTCCGCGGAACCGCGCCTTGCGAACTCGAGAGCTCCACCTTCGTCTTCTTGCTAGCGTCATTTCCTTGGTCCGCTGCCATGCTCGAGCCCTCGGGATTCAGGTAACCGAGGCGAATCGCAACCTGGGTGGCTGCCTCCAGGTCGAATGTGACGTCCCTCTCTACATACGCCTCCACCGGAGTGTCCACCGGGATGACCGCGTTCGAGCCTTTCAACCGGATGCCTCGGGCAATAGCCGCCAGTCTCAAGAGGTTTTCGACTCCCCTGTTGGCTAATAGGCAATACAACTTGTAGGGAGAT
>DATIGQ010000093.1 GCA_035454605.1 Terriglobales bacterium | reverse complement strand
GAGGGTATCCGTCGCTACGAGATGGAGCCGCCCATGCCGATCGATCTGCCGGAACAGGAACAGATCCAGTGCCTCTTCCAAAACGCGCGGCTGGCCGAGTGCAACGATGCCATGGCGCGCGACTACGGCTTCGACTCTGCTACAGAGATGTTGGGAAAGCGAATCGCGGACCTGATGCCCGTTGCCGATCCCCACAACGTGGAACGAATCCGCGGTTTCATTCGGGCCGGCTATCGCACCGTGGAGGCTGAGTCCCGGGACGTGGATCGCTACGGTAACACTATCCACGTGCTCAACAACTCCATCGGGATCGTGGAGCAGGGGCGGTTGGTACGGATCTGGGGGACGCAACGGGACATCTCCGACCGCCGGCGCACCGAGCAGGCCTTACGCGAGAGTGAAGCCAAGTTCCGCGCCGTGGCCGACACCGCGGCTTCCGCCATTTACATCCACGACGGTCAACGCTTCCTCTATGCCAACCGTGCCTGTGAGCGAATTTCGGGGTACACAGAGGAAGAATTGATTCGGATGTCGCCTTGGATCCTCATCCGTGAGGACTATCGCGGGATGGTGCAGGAGCGGGCCACGCAGCGGCAGCAGGGCCAGCCGGTCGTCGGCCGATACGAGTTTCCCATCGTCACCAAGAACGCCGAAGTCCGGTGGCTGGACTTCAGTGCCAGTACCATCCAGTTCGGAGGCCAGGCCGCTATCCTGGCCACGGCCTTTGATGTCACCGAACGGAAACGCGCAGAACAGTTGCAGTCCGCCCTCTACCGCATCGCCGAAACCGCCAGCTCGGCTCACTCGCTCGACGAGCTGTACGCCTCCATCCACGCCATCCTCGGCGAACTGATGTATGCCAAGAACTGCTACATCGGCCTGCACGATGAACCCACCAACGTAGTGCGCTTCCCCTATTTCGTGGATCAGGTGGACCAGCCTCCTCCGCCGCGCCCCTTTGCCAAAGGGTTGACGGAGTACGTACTCCGCACCGGGCAACCGTTGCTGGCCACCCGCAAGGATATCGACGAGCTTGCCCGCAGGGGCGAAGTCGCACAGGTCGGCACCGCCTCCCTGGACTGGATGGGAGTGCCGCTGAAACGTGGTGAGCAGGCATTCGGCGTTCTGGCGCTACAAACCTACGAGTCCAATATCCGCTACGGGGAGCAGGAAAAAGAGGTTCTGACGTTCGTTTCGCATCAGATTGCCCGGGCCATCGAGGCCAAGAGCAGCCAGGAAGCGATGCGGGAGAGCGAGAGCAAGTTCCGCACCGTCACCGAAACTGCCCGCGCCTTGATCTACATCCATGACGGGCAGCACTTCCTCTACGCCAATCCAGTCGCCGAGGAGATCACCGGCTATACCCGCGCAAGCCTGCTGTCGATGCGGCCGACGGACCTTCTGCACCCGGATGATGGGGACCCCCTGCTGAAGCGGACTGCTCAGCTGTTGCGAGGAGAATCCGTGCCCACCCAGCAGGAATTCCGCATCCTTACGAAGAGCGGCAAGGTTCGATGGCTTGAATCCAGCATTGGAATGATTCAGTACGGCGGGCGGCCTGCCATTCTCAGTACTGCGGTGGATGTCACGGAGCGCAAGCGAGCCGAGCAGTTGCAGCAGGCGCTCTACCGCATCGCCAGCCAGGCTAGTTCCGCGTCCGATCTCGAGCGGTTCTACGCTGAAGTCCACGGCGTCGTCGGCGAACTGATGGATGCCCGCAATTTCTACATCGCGCTGTACGACCCTCCGAGCCAAACCATTCACTTCCCTTATTTCGTTGACGAACAGGACGTCACCCCACCGCGGATGAACGTGGGCCGCGGGCTCACGGCCTACGTCCTGCGCACAGGCCGGCCCTTGCTGGCCACACCCGATGTGTTTGCCGAGCTGGTGCGCCGCGCGGAGGTCGATGAGGTCGGCGCGCCCTCCGTGGATTGGCTGGGTGTACCGCTGAAGCAGGGACAAACCAGCTTTGGCGTCCTGGTGGTGCAGAGTTACGACGAAGGAGTGCGCTACGGCGAACGGGACAAGGACATTCTCACCTTCGTTTCACAGCAGATCGCGAGCGCCATCGAGCACAAGCGCAGCCAGGAGGCATTGCGGCGTTCGGAGGCGAGTTACCGGTCGCTGTTCGCGAGCGCAGCCTACGGGATCTGCCGGTCCACCCCGGACGGGCAGATCCTCGATGTCAATCCGGCACTGGTCGAGATGTTGGGCTACGCCTCCGCGGCAGAGCTGCTCCGCCTGAACATGGCTGCCGACGTATACGTGGATCCGGCCGACCGACAATCCCTCCTCGAGCGATTCGCCCACACGGCTCGCTTCGGACCGGCTGAAACCAAGTGGAAGTGCAAGGACGGTCGGGCCATCACCGTACGGTTGAACGGGCGCGCTGTCCCCGTCGGTCCGGCAGGTCTTCGCGTTTTCGAGATGTTTGCCGAAAACGTCACCGAACGCCGCGCGCTCGAAGAACAGCTTCGCCAGTCGCAGAAGATGGAGGCCGTGGGCCGCCTGGCCGGCGGCATTGCCCACGACTTCAACAATCTGCTCACCGTGATCCAGGGTTACACCGAACTGCTGCTCGAACGGGTCGAAGGCGACACCCCCATGCGCGCCGAACTGGACGAGATCGGCAAGGCGGCGGAGCGCGCCACTTCCCTCACCCGGCAGTTGCTGGCCTTCAGCCGCCAGCAGGTCTTGGAACCGAAAGTCCTGGACCTGAATACTGTGGTGGGTTCCATTGAACAGCTATTGCGCCGTCTCCTGGGCGAAGACATTGCACTCTATGCGCACTTAACCTCCGACCTGGGACACGTACGCGCCGATCCCGGTCAAATCGAACAAGTAGTCATGAATCTGGCCGTCAACTCGCGCGACGCTATGCCGCGCGGCGGCAAGCTCGTCATTGAGACCGCCAACGTGGAGTTGGATTCCGCTTATGCCCACGAGCATCCTTCTGTTCGGCCGGGTTCGTACGTCATGCTGGCCGTAAGCGACACCGGCGTGGGTATGGACGAGGAAACGCGCGCCCGCGTCTTCGAGCCCTTTTTCACCACCAAGGAAAAAGGCAAGGGCACCGGACTCGGCCTGGCCACGGTCTATGGCATCGTCAAACAGAGCGAGGGTTACATCTGGGTCTACAGCGAGCCGGAGCAGGGCACATCCGTAAAGGTCTACCTGCCGCGGGTGGATGAACCCGCGCCCAGCGGCACTCCGCAGCCGGCGGCGCCGGAGCGCTATCACGGAAGCGAAACTGTCTTGCTGGTGGAGGACGAAGAAGGCGTCCGCTCCCTGGTGCGGCACGTCCTGGATCGCCACGGTTATCGCGTGCTGGAGGCGCGCCACGGCCGCGAAGCACTCTTGCTCAGCGAGCGCACCGAAGGGGCGATCCACCTGCTTCTGACCGACGTCATTCTCGAGCAGATGAGCGGACCCGAGCTTGCGGCGCAACTCTCGCCCTTGCGGCCCCAACTGAAGGTGCTTTATATGTCCGGCTACACCGACGATGCCATCGGCCATCACGGCGTACTCGCGGCGGGGACGGAATTCCTGCAGAAGCCGTTCAGCACGGAAGCGCTGATGCGCAAGGTGCGGCAGGTACTGGACAGCGCTGACGGTCCTGGCCGCTAGGGCTGGGGGGACTGAGGCCCGCCGGGTCCGGACTCGTCGCTTCCGCCGCTGGGCAGCGGACCGCTCGGCGTGTTCACCAGGCTCGCATGTTTCGGTCCAAGGCCCAGCTTGATGAGCGCACGCGAATCCGGCAGGGTCCGGGTCTGCCAACCGTTATCGGTCTGGTACCGCATCATGGCCTGTTTGGAGGGCTCATCCCACTGCCCCGTAGGCTCACCCTTCAGGTATTTCTCGCGTATGAGAGCTGCCTGAATCTCCCGTACCCGGTCGCTCTGCATCTGCTGCTGGCCACGGCGACGCCACGAAACACGTCTGCGGCTGCGCTTCTTACCGGAAGTGGACCTCTTCTTGGTGCTGGCCACATGGGCTTTCGACTTGGTTCCAGACGGCTTGGCGCTGGTCTTCGAGGACTTCGCGGGAGTACCGCCCAGAGCTTGCACGGAGCACAGCAACAGCACGCAAAGTCCTGCCACCAGGCCGCTGAGTGTCTTCCGCCTCAAAACCCGCACCTCAAAGACGCTGCCGGACCGGGCAGCGGGACTCTGCCCCAGGCTTGGGGCACAGGGATAATCGCACAAGGCGGGCTCAGACGCCACTCCCAAAAGGTGTTGTACAACCGGGTTACGGCAGGGTCCCAGCCAAGAAGAGGGTCGGCGAATCGCGGCCGGTTTTCACCAGGAAAACCACGTCCTGACCGCTCTTGAGCTGGCCCTGGATACGCCGGAAGTCCTCTTCGCTGTTGACAGGCTGGCGGTTGATCTCCAGGAGCACCATGCGCGGCGCCAGCCCGACGTCCTCGCCGAACGAGCCCCGACGGACGTCCTGGATGACTACGCCCTTTCCCGGTGCCGTTCCGAGGCGATCCGCTATTTCCGGGTTGATGGAACGCACGGTGATCCCCAACCGGGCCTCGGTCGGCCGCGAGTCGTCGGAGTCCTCGTCGCGGTCGCCCAGCCGGTCGCTGAATAGTTTGGCGCGATCCGCGATGGTTACGGTGGCCTCTTCCTTCTTTCCGTTGCGAACATAGCCGAGTCGCACCTGCGTGCCCGGACGGCGCGCCGAAATCTCTGACACCAGTTCGTCACCCCCCGAGATGGACTTGCCGTCCACGCTGACAATGGCGTCACCCACGCGCAGGCCCGCCTGCTCTGCCGGACCGCCCGCGCTCACGTCGGTGATAATCACGCCGCTCTGCACTCCATAGACCCGGGCGATGGCCGGGTTGGGTGCAGCGTTGAACACGACACCGATCGAGCCCCGCACGACCTTGTGCTCCGGGCTGATGAGCTGGTTGTATACCTCAGCCACGGTATTTGCCGGCATGGCAAATCCCACGCCCTGGTAGCCATAGGACTGCGTGAAGATCGCGGTGTTGATGCCGATCACCTCGCCCCGCATGTTGACCAGCGGTCCGCCGGAGTTGCCCGGATTGATGGCGGCGTCGGTCTGGATGAACGACTGGAACTGCCGTAACGGCACGATATTGCGTCCCTTGGCGGAGATGATGCCCGCCGTCACCGTCTGCTCAAGGCCAAACGGACTGCCGATGGCCAGCACCCACTCGCCCACTACGGCCGATTCGGAATTGCCCAGCTTGGCAGCCGGCAGCGGACTCTTGGGCTCAATCTTGATCACCGCCAAGTCGGTCTCGCGGTCGCTCCCCACGACCTTGGCGTCATGTCCCGGAACGCCCGGCGGATCGCTTGCCAGGCGCACTCGGATGCGGTCCGCGCGTTCCACCACGTGGGCGTTGGTGACGATGTAGCCCTTCGGATCGACGATGACCCCGGACCCAAGGGACCGCTCGCGAACCCCAGCGCCGTCGGAATCGTTCCCGTCTGGTCCACCAAAGAAGCGGTCAAAGAAATCCTGAAACGGGTCTTGGCCTCGCGGCGCGGGCTGGCGGCGCCGCGGCGTCGGCCGCACCGTGGATTCGGTGTTGATATTCACCACCGAAGGTTCCAGCTCGCGGGCGATCTGAGCAAAGGCTGAGGAGAGCTGCTGCGGGGCCGGAATCTGGATCGGCGCGGGGCTTGCGCCGGCGGAATCAGCATCCTTGCCCTTCACGCTGAAGGAGATCAACGTCCCCATCAGGATACCGATCGCCAACGTGGCCACCACCGTAAGCAGTGAAGCCATGCGGCGGCTACGCAGCCGCTCGAACCACCCACCTGAACCCGAAATCATGACCTGCCTCCGAATGATTACCAATCCCTATTATAGACTTCCGGCGACGGGCGCTTGGACGGTGCCCGCGACCGCTCCCCATCGCATTAGACGCAGCTTGCCGCCAAAGCGTTACCTCGCTAGGCTTCGTCCAGTTCCGCCTGCTCGGCCGGCACTCCCGGGGGCACTGCCGGCTCGGCCGCTCCCCCCTTAAGCTCCGAGAGAAGCACACCTCCCAGAATCAGGGCCGCCCCCAGCAGGCCCCGACCCCCAAGCCGCTCGCCGAGGAAGATGAAAGAGATGAGGCCGGCGAACACCGGCTCCAGCGAGAAGATCAGCGCCGTGTGCGTCGGCGGTGTGAACTGCTGTGCCCAGGCTTGAATGCTGAAGGCCGCCGCTGTGCCCGCAAGTCCGGTCACGGCAATCGCCCACAGAACCGGGGACGACCATATCACCCTGGGCGTCTCGAGCACGGGAACGGCCAACGCTGTCAGAGCTGCCGCCACCGTCAACTGGAGGATGGCGATGAGTTCAAAGGGGTAGCGGTGCGTCGCCCTGCCCAGGTAGATGATTTGGAACGCGAATGCAACGGCGCAGCCCAGAGTGAGCAGGTCACCCAGGTTTATCCCTTCCATCAGCGCTCCAGCGGGCACCGTAAGGAAATACAGTCCGACCAGAGCGAGCGCCACGCCCACACCAGTCCATCGCTTGACTACGCGTCCCCAAAAAAGGGCCATGAAAACCGGCACCAGAACCACCGACACCCCAGTGAGGAACGCGGACTTGGATGGCGTCGTCTCCTTCAGCCCCCAGGTTTGCAGAGCGTAGCCGAGGAAGAGAAAGACGCCGACCGGAAGGCCGGCCCGAACCACGGGTCGTGTAAGCCGGGCCCATTGATGACGGTAATAGATTGCAAGGACGACGGCAGCCAGGCCCATGCGCAACGCGTTCAACAGCAGCGGCGTGGCGTCGGCCAGGGCGGCCTTCACCAGCACGAAGCTGGCGCCCCAGACTACCGTCACCAACACCAGCAGCACATGGGCTTTGTGCAGGCGTGACAAGAATCACCCGGACCGGTCGCTGCGCGCGCCACCCGGCGGCAGACTACTCACTCACCCCTGCGAGCGCCAAGGTGGCCAGGAGAACCCGTTTCAATCCCAGTTCACGGCCGGTGGAGTCATACCACTCGTGCAGGGTGTGGGCATCGCCGCCGGAGCCGCCGGCTCCGATGCTCACGGCCTCGCGTCCCAGCGATAAGGGGATGTTGGCGTCGGTTGAGGCGCGGTGCTGCCTGGAACTGTTGCCCAGCCAGGCATCCACGGCGCGCATGACCTGCAGGATCCGCGCATCCGCAGGAAGTTCTGCGCCCGGGCGGCTGCCGATGACTTTGATCTCATAGCTGAGCAGCGCGTCCGGGCGGTGCCCGCGAGTCTCGCGCCGGCCGACTTCGGCCGCCACGGCCTCATGCAGGGCCCGGTCCAGTCGATCGATCTCTTCGACATCGGCGGATCGGATGTCGATGCGCGCCGAAGCCGACTCGGGAATGGAGTTCACCGAAGTGCCGCCGCTGATCACCCCCACGTTGAGTGTGGTCTTGGGCTCACGCGGTAGGTGCGTATCGCTGAAGCGCGCCAGTGCGCGCGCAAGGATGACAATGGGATTGGGCGTCCCGAAGTCGCTCCAGGAATGACCGCCGGGCCCCCGCACGGTTACCTCGAACCGCCGGCTGCCCAATGCCTGTGTGACGATGGTGTCGGTGGAAGCGCCGTCCAGCACCACGGTGTAAGCGATTCTGTCTTTCCAGCGTGGATCGGAGAACAGGTGCCGCATGCCCCGCAGATCTCCTTCGCCCTCTTCCCCGACGTTGCCTACAAACAGCACGCCATGCTGGGGACGGATACCGGCTGCACGCAGCGACGAAGCCAGCGCCAGCAATGCGGTGACACCGGCGCCGTTATCCGAGATTCCCGGGCCGTACAGTCGATTCCCTTCCCGGCGCACTTCCACGGGACTATCGGCGGGAAACACCGTGTCGATATGGGCCGTCACGGCTACCAGCTTGCCCTCGGAAGATCCCCTCAGCAAACCCAGAACGTTGCCTACGGGATCGATCTGGGTGTCCTCCAGCCCGATTTGCGCGAACCGCGAGCGGAGCCACTCGCCGCGTTGCTGCTCACCATGCGGAGGAGCGGCAATTCCCACCAGGTCCATCTGCATCTGCAACAGTTCTTCGCGATGATCAAGGAACCACGCCAGGGCAGCGCGCACGTCGGCGCGTTCCGCCAGCCGCGGGATCGCAGGCGCCGGTGAAGCGGCCCGAGCCGAGGAGCGCAAGGGAGTGACCGGTGCCATCAGTAGAGCGCCTCCTAGAACCAGTACGGTCGCGAGCGGATGCCGGCTCATTCGTTCGGTCGGCAGCATACATCGAAGACGAGGATCAGCGCGCGTTGTCCTTGCGCATGTGCAACTCGGTGCCCTCACGCGCAAAGCGGACCTCATCCATCAGTCGGCCGATCATGAAAATACCGCGCCCGTGGTCGGCGTAGAGCTGCTCGCCCACGTTGGGCTTGGGTATCGCGGCTGGATCGAACCCTGGTCCAGAGTCGCGCACCACGATCACCAGATTCCCGGAGGGATCCGCCGCCACCCAGCAGTACACCGTTTTCGAGCGGTCCCGCTTGCACCCGTGGATGACCGCGTTAGCCAGCGCCTCCTGCAGTGCAAGCCCAATCTCCGCTTGCTTTTCCTCGGGGAAGCGCAGCTCGCCGGCGATCGCCATGATGCGCTCCACCATGGGAGCGATCTGCTCTACGTCGGCGGCGAAGCTGGTCTCGAGTCGCATCTCCAGCCGGTCGGTACCAAAGTCAGGGGGCGGAACGCGAAGGCCAGGCATGGGGCTATTCCGCTCTCCCCGCAACCGGCGCGTGGCAGCACTCCAGGATTTCCGCCTCGGTCAGCAGACGGTCGGAGGTCTTAGCGCGCTTCAGAATGCGTTCTACCAGCTCGTCGCCGGGCGTGATGCCGTGATGGTCGAGCCAGAATAGAACGTTGGACTTCCCGGACATGGGGCCGATTTCGATCGTCTGTCCCAATCCGAAATAGTGGGCCGGGACCCCGGAGTACACCGTGTTGGCCAGTACGACATCCTGCTTCTTGAAGGCCTTAATCACCGCCGCCGCATGCACACCCGTTGCGGTGCGGAAGGCATCGCTTCCGACCACCGGGTAGTTCCTGGGGATAGGTACTCCGGTGGCGCGCGAAACCGCCTCGCAGTAGTCTTTGAGGCGGCTCAGGTCCTGCTGGTCCCAGGGTGGGACGCCCATCAGCTTCAGGTTCACCAGCATCTGGTCCATCTGCGTGTTACCCACCCGCTCACCGATCCCAATCGCACACGCATGCACGCAGTCGGCGCCGGCGGCCAGTGCGGCCAGGGAGTTGGCCACCGCCAGGCCCCGGTCGCTATGGCCGTGCCAGTCCAGACGGATCTTCTCACCTGCAGGCTTCACCACCTCGTCCAAGACGAAGCGGATGAGCGCGTGCACGCCCGCGGGAGTGGCATGGCCCACAGTGTCGCATACCACAATGGCACGCGCCCCGCATCGAATGGCGGTGCTGTACATCCGCTTGAGGGTCTCGGGATCGCAGCGGGTCGTGTCTTCGGTCACGTACATGACACGCAAGCCGAGAGATACCGCGTACTTCACCGCATGCTCGGTGGTGCGCAGCAGGAAGTCGTCGGTCCAATCTTCGGTGTAGCGCCGGATGGGGCTGGAGCCGATGAAGGTCGCAGCTTCGATGTCCAGCCCGGTCCGTTGCACGATTTCCGCGACCGGCCGGATGTCGTTTTCGTGCGTACGGCAGGCGCAGTTTGCGCGGATCTTCAGCTTCGCGCTCACGATCTCGCGCGCCAGCCGCTCGACGGACTCCACCGCCCGCGGCCCCGCGCCGGGCAGGCCCAGGTCAAGAGACTGGATGCCCAGAGCCTCCATCAGGTGAAGTATCTCGATCTTCTCTGCGATCGTCGGGTCTTTGACGGAAGGCGACTGTAGGCCGTCGCGCAGAGACTCGTCGTTGAGCAGCGCGGCCGCCTTGGGCTGCGGCTCGCCGCCCCCCACCTGGTTCCAGTCGTAGATGAGTTCGGAGCGGTTCACTACTTGTCTTTGCTCTCCTTCGACGGCACCGTCAGGCCAAACACCGACAGCTGGCCGGCGCCGGCCACGTTGATGCCATGCGGCTCATCGGGGTGAGGGAGATAAAGCGTCTTGCAATGTTCGCAGCGATAGAGGACCGCATCCGGACCCAGGGCCCTTTCCACGTCGCCGCATGCCTGCTCGCGCACATCGGCGGTGTAGAACCAGCGCTTCAGGTGGCCGGCGCACAGCTTGCCTTTCTCATTCTTCTCGTTGCAAGAGCGTTGTCCGGGCTTGATCTTGACCTTGACCTTGTGATGGGGAAGTTGGGGAACCGTGGTTTCGGCAGTGGCGTTCGCAGTGCTGGACAAGGCCGGTTCTTCCTCTCCTGGGATTCCCGAAATCTCGGCCGGAGCCTGCGAGCCTCACCCGACGCTCACCGGCGCGCTTCGGTCCTGGGCTTTCCGGCTCAATTGTACTCGAACTGTCCGCGTCCCCAGCTATGCCAAGTTTCGGCCCGACGGCCTAGAGCCTGCCTTCGCGGAAGAATGCGGCGAAGGAGCGCAAGCCGCCGCGCACCCGGCGCAGCAGCGAAGGTGCGAACAGGAAGTCCACAAAGCCCTCCATCTGGGGACCGAACTCAGGCCCATAGCCGTACCACCACACCTTTTTCGTGTAGGGCAGGCGGTCCGAGTCGATGTACTTGGCACGCACCATCTCTTCCAGGCCCAGGCGTCCGCGGGTGCGGCCCAGGCCGCTCGACTTCACGCCGCCATGGGGTGCTTCGCTGATGCCGAAGCAGCTCACCACATCGTTGATCATCACCGTGCCAGCATCGAGGCGTGCCGCCAGCTTCTCGCCACGCGCCGAATCGCCGGTCCAAACGCTGGCCGAGAGCCCGAACTCACTGTCGTTCGCCAGACGCACTACCTCCTCTTCGTCCTCGAACGGCATCACCGGCAGCGCGGGACCGAAGGTCTCATCGCGCATGATTTGCATGGAGTGGTCCACGTTGGCCAGCAGCGTAGGAGCATAGAAGTTTGCCCCCAGGTCAGGCAGGCGATGACCGCCCGTCAGGATGCGTGCTCCATGCAGGCGGGCCTCGGCCACATGTTCCTCCACTATGCGCAGTTGACCTTCATGGATGAGCGGACCGACGTCGGTAGCACGATGCATCCCGTTTCCTATTCGCAGCCGTTGCGTCTTGGCCAGGCAAAGCTCCAGGAAGTGCTCGTACTGCCGTCGCTGCACATAGCAACGCTCCACCGAGAGGCATGTCTGGCCGGCGTTTACGAAAGCGCCCCACACCGCGGCACTCGACGCCACATCGAGATCGGCGTCATCCAGAACCACCATGGCGTCCTTGCCGCCCAGTTCGAGGACTACCGGAATCAGCCGCGCGGCAGCGGCTTGGGCCACCCGGCGGCCGGTGGCAACACTGCCCGTAAAGAAGATCTTGTCCACAGGCGCTTCCACCAGTGCCGCGCCCGTGACCCCGTCGCCGAGCACGACCCGGAACAGGTTCTTCGGCAAGCCTGCCCGCGCCAGCAAGCCGCGCAGTTCCACTGCGGTGAGCGCCGTGTACTCGGAGGGTTTCAGCACCACGGCGTTGCCGGCGGCCAGCCCGGCCAGCACCTCGCCCGCAGGAATGGAAAAGGGATAGTTCCAGGGCGAGATCACGCCCACTACACCCCAAGGCTCGCGCCGGACCTGGCCCACTTTGGCCTTCATGATCAGGTTGCCGTGCGGGACGGCCTCATCGCGCAGCATGGCGGGACCGCTCTCCACCAGGAATCGACAGGTGTCGAGCACCACCAGCACTTCGGTCAGCAGGGCTTCCACATACGGCTTGCCGGTCTCGCGGGTGATGAGCTGGGCAACCTCGGTCTTGCCCTCCTGCAGAAGGCGCTGGAAACGCCGAAGTACCTTCAGCCGTTCCCGCGCAGGGAGCACTCCCCATTCGGCCTGGGCGTCGCGGGCGTTCAACACCGCAGCACGCACATCGGCCACGGTGGCGCAGTCGAAACGCCCCAGGACCTCACCGGTCGCGGGGTTGCGCGACACGATCTCCCGCTGCGTGATTTGCGCTTCTGACGCCACGAAAAAACCTAAGATCGCCTGGGGTCGGATATAAAGGCCAGTTCGGGGGGACTGGCGTAGGCCTCTACTGTTACCACAAAACGGACCGGAGAGTGCAAGAAAAGCCGGGTTTGTTTCAGTACTCCACGCTTGCCAGGTACAAACCGCTGGCAGGCGCCGTCCCGCCGGCCGCGCTGCGGTCCTTGAGCTCCAGTATTCGGCGCAAACCGGCTTCGTCCAGGGAGCCTTTCCCGACCAGCAGGAAAGTTCCAACCAGGTTCCGCACCATGTGGTGCAGGAAGCCGCTGCCACGCACCTTGTACACCAATTCTTCGCCCTCGCGCTCGAATCCGGAAGAGTGAATGGTGCGGATGTTAGAGGCTTCCTCCCCTTCATGCGCGCGCTCGGGATCTACCGCGGCGAAGGACGTGAAGTCGTGCTCGCCCTCCACCAACCGAGCCGCTCGCCGCATGGCCTCCTCGTCCAGCGGGAAGGGATGGTGATACACGTAGCGGGCCAGAAAAGGCGGACAAACTGACCCGCGATGGATGCGATAGAGGTAGGTCTTAGCCTGGACCGAGTGGCGGGCATGGAAGTGGGGTGGCGCTTCTTCCGAAGTGAGTACACGGATCGCAGCCGGCAGGATGTCGTTCAGGGCTTTATGCAGGTTGGCTGCCGGAATCGGCGACTCCAACGCCACGGAAGCTACCTGCTCCAGCGCGTGCACTCCGGCATCCGTACGGCCGGACCCTTGGGGCAGGACACGCTCGCCGGTAATCTGCTCCAAAGCGGCGGCCAGTGTGCCCTGCACCGTGGCCAGGCTCGGCTGCACCTGCCAGCCGTGGAACTCGGCGCCATCGTACGCCAGAGTAAGCTTGAAATTGCGCATTCCCGCTGCGTGTCCTTCGTCCGATTCCGGCCCGGCTGTGCGATATACTATCGGACTTTCGTCCCGGAGACGCCTGCCCGCGGAGAGCCGCTCCCTCGAAGAAAGCGGAAACCCGGGTGCTGCGATTTGCGTATAAACCGTTGACGATTTCGAACTTCGGCAGTCTCTACGAGGAAGCCCGGAGCACGAGAAGGTAGGGAGAGAAGCGCATGCGTCTTTCTTTTTGTCTTTCGAGGGGACTCTTGGCCGCCCTGGTGGCGGCCCTGCTGACGCCGGTCGCGGCGTCGGCGCAAGAACAGCGAATCGACTATTCCAAGCCACGCTCGCATCTGCCCAACTTTGTAGGACCCTATATTCCCCGCCGGGTCCCGGAGCCGCGGACGACCAATACCGAGCGCATCGACCAACTCATGGTAGGCGGCGAGATCCGCCTGTCGCTGGCCGATGCCATCGCGCTGGCGCTGGAGAACAACCTGGACATGGCCATCGCCCGGTATAACCTCCAGATCGCCGATACCGACATCCTCCGCACCAAGGCTGGCCAGGCCACCCGCGGCGTGGCTACCGGCCTGGTGCAAGGCACCCCCGGAGGCGGTGTGGGCGGCTTTGGCACCGGCGCGGCCGGCGCGGGCGCCGGCGGCACCACGGGTGGCGCGGGTGGGGCGGGTACCGGTGCAGCCGGCTTGGTGACCAGCACGGTGGGCACCGGAACGGCCATCGACTCCTTCGATCCCTCGCTGAGCGCGACGCTTAACATCAACCACGCCACGTTTCCGCTTTCCAACACCGTCACCACCGGCGTGCCCAGCTTCCAGCAGAATACCGGCACCGCCAACTTCACCTATAGCCAGGGGTTCCACACCGGAACCGCCATGCAGGTGGTCTTCGACAACTCCCGGCAGACCAATAACAGCTTGTTCTCCACTCTGGTGCCGCAGGTGAATACCTCCTTCCGGCTGAGCATCCGCCAGCGGCTGCTCGCCGGGTTCGGCCTGGGGCCGAATACGCGCTTCATCCGCATCGCCAAGAACAATCGTGAGATTTCCGACGTGGCCTTCCGCAACCAGGTGATCAACACCGTCTCCCAGATCCAGAATATTTATTGGGACCTGGTCAATGCTTATGAGGACGTCAAAGTGAAGCAGCGGTCCCTCGCCCTGGCCAACAAGACCTTGTCAGACAACCGCAAGCAGGTCGAGATCGGGACCCTGGCGCCCATTGAGATCGTGCGAGCCGAGAGTGAAGTGGCCACCCGCAACCAGGAGTTGATCGTGGCTCAGACCAATCTGCAACTGCAGCAACTCCTGATCAAGAATGCCATCACCCGCAACTTGGGCGAAGCCCGCATCGCCGCCGCTCCCGTCATCCCCACCGACACCATGGTGGTGCCGGAGCAGGAGCCGGTGGGGCCCATTGAGGATCTGGTTCACGAAGCCAAGCAGGGTCGCCCGGAGCTAGTGCAGGCGCGCATCGATCTCACCAACCGCGAAATCAGCATCAAGTCGGCGCGCAATGCCCTGCTGCCCACCGTGGATTTCGTGGCCTGGTATGGCACTTCCGCTCTGGCCGGAGTGCAGAACCCCAACAACGTGACCATCCCCCCCGGCAGCATCCCCACCACCGGTTTTTACAGCGCGTTCCACAGCCTGATTGACGCCGATAACCCCGATTATGCCGTCGGGTTGAACATCACCATCCCTATCCGCAATCGGGGTGCGCAGGCCGACCAGGTGCGCTCGGAGCTGGAATACCGCCAGGCTCAGCTTCGCCTGCAGCAGCTCGAGAACCAGGTAGGCATCGAGGTCCGCAACGCCCAGTTCACCGTGCAACAGAACCGCGCGCGCGTGGAAGCAGCGCGCAAGGGCGTGCAACTCGCGGAGGAATCGCTGGATGCCGAACAGAAGAAATACGCACTCGGCGCCTCCACCAACTTCCAGGTGCTGCAGGCGCAGCGCGATCTGGCACAGGCCGAATCCAATCTGGTGGCGGCCAACGGAGCCTATGAGAAGAGCCGCGTCGAACTGGACCGTGTGACGGCTGCTACGCTCACCCGCAATCGCATTGAATTGGGTGATGCCGAAAGCGGAATGGTACGCACCCTGCCCTCGGTGCCCGGCGTCTCGCCCCGCGTCGAAGAGCAGCCAAAGCCGCAAGCCCAGTAACCTCAGCCCGGCAAGTCCCATCTGGGGGATCTGCCGGGCTTTTCTTTTTCGTGTGGCGGCCACGGTGTAAGCTGGCCCGTCCCCGGGAGGACATTCCATGAGACTGCTTTCCACAACCGCGCCGCTCGCCTGGCTGATCGTTCTGTCCTTGTTTTCGCTGCTGGCGTTTTCCGATTCCGGGTCGAAAACGGAGAGGCGTTACTTCAAACCCGATGGCGACTTTCCTTTCAGCAATGGCGTCGTGGTCGGCGATACGCTCTATCTCGCGGGCCACATCGGCCTCGACCCCAAGACGCAGAAGCCGCCCGCGACGGCGGAAGAAGAGGCCCGCCTGGTGCTGGAAGAGTTCAAGGCCACGCTCGGCCGCGCCGGCATGACGATGGAAGACCTGGTCTACGTGCAGGTGTTCTGCCCCGACGTCTCCCTGTGGGGCCAGTTCAACCAGGTGTATCGAACCCATTTCGGCAAGGACTTCCCTGCCCGCGCCTTCGTCGGTTCCGGACCTCTGCTCCTCGGCGCTCGCTTCGAGGTGCAGGGTATTGCCGTGCGGCGGTAATGCTCGCGTGGGGCGTCACCGCGTTGGGTCAACCCCTTTGCCATACCCCGGCGTCCCGGTATGCTGGGGCGCGTGAAGCTCTCGGTCGTCCTCATCACGTGCAACGAGGAAGCCAACATCCGCCCGACGCTCGAGAGCGTACGCCCGCTGGTAGCGGATGGCGTCGGCGAGATCATCGTGCTGGACTCCGGCTCTACCGACCGCACGCGGGAGATTGCCGAGTCTCTGGGCGCGACAGTTTTCCTTGAGCCCTGGAAGGGCTACGCCGCGCAGAAGAACTCAGCCATCGAAAAGGCTGCGGGCGACTGGGTGCTGAGTCTGGACGCCGATGAAAGCCTGGAACCAGCTCTGGTCGAGGAAATAACCGCGGCCCTGCGGAGCAGTCCCGAAGCTCACGCCTTCTGGATTCCCCGCAAGAACTACTTCCTGGGCCGCTGGATCCGCCACGGCGGCTTCTGGCCCGACCCCAAGTTGCGCCTGTTCCGCCGTGGATCGGGACGGTTCGAGGAGAGGCCTGTACATGAAACTTTGAAGGTCCAGGGGGCGACTGCCCGCCTGCACCAAGCGCTGATCCATCGTTCGTATCCCACCCTCACGGAATACCTTGAGCACATGCGCCGCTATGCAGACTTGGGGGCCGAATTGATTCGCGACAAGCCGCGCTGGTGGCTATGGCTCAATCGCTGGCTCAATCCCCCGCTGACGTTCCTGTACAACTATTTCCTGCGCCTCGGCTTCCTGGACGGCAAAGAGGGCCTCCTGCTCCACCGCAATCACGCCCGCTACGTCGGCTGGAAATACGCCAAGGCGTTAGAATTGACGACCAGACGCTCCGAGACTTAGGCGCACGGACAATCCCCGACTGCGACCACAGCAAGCCACTCTCGGATTGGACTCGACCGCGATTCCCGCATCGTTGCGGCCATGCAGTTCATCTTCTATGATTGCCCCATGGCGCCAGAGCGTAAGCCCGCGGAAAAGCTCGCCGAAAGCCCCATTCAGGACGTCTTCGAGGGCCGCCATCCATCCCAGTCCGAGAAAGAGTGGGCGGAGGAGGCGCTCGCGCCCACACTCGAGCGCCATCCGGAGAAGCCCATCGGCGCGCCTACCGGCGTCAATCAGGACGAGCACGGGAACGCGCGTTTTACCACCATTTCCGGCGTTCCTATTCGGAGGCTCTACACCCAGGCCGATCTGCCGGAAGACTGGAGCTACGAGAAGCACCTGAACTATCCCGGCCAGCCGCCTTACACCCGCGGCATTCACGCTTCCGGCTACCGCGGCAAGCTGTGGACCATGCGCCAGTTCTCCGGCTTCGCTTCGCCGGAAGAGACCAACGAGCGCTACAAGTACCTGCTGGAGCACGGCAGCGGCGGGCTCTCCGTCGCCTTCGACCTGCCCACCCTGATGGGCTATGACAGCGATCATCCCGCCAGCGAAGGCGAGGTCGGCAAGTGTGGCGTGGCCATCGATTCGCTCGAGGACATGGAGATCCTGTTTAACGGCATCGACCTGGAACACACCACCGTCTCCATGACCATCAATTCGCCTGCGTCGGTCCTGTGGGCGATGTACCTGGCGGTGGCGGAAAAGCAGGGCGCCGACTGGAAGAGGATCTCCGGCACCACCCAGAACGACATCCTCAAGGAGTACATCGCGCAGAAGGAGTACATCTACCCGCCCGCACCCTCCATGCGGCTGGTGGTGGATACGTTCGAGTTCGGCTCCGCGTTCACGCCCCGCTTCAACACCATCTCCATCAGCGGTTACCACATTCGCGAAGCCGGCTCCACCGCGGTCCAGGAGCTGGCCTTCACGCTCTACGACGGCATCGAGTACGTGGAATGGGCCCGCCGGCGCGGCCTGGACGTGGACGAGTTCGGCCCCCGCCTCAGCTTCTTCTTCAACGCGCACAACGATTTCTTCGAGGAGATCGCCAAGTACCGCGCCGCGCGCAAACTCTGGTACGGGGTGATGAAGGACCGCTTCGGGGCGAAGAACGACCGCACCCGGCTGTTGCGCTTCCACACGCAGACCGCCGGTGTCTCCCTCACCGCGCAGCAGGCCATGAACAACATTGCGCGCGTGGCCATCCAGGCTCTGGCCGCGGTGCTGGGCGGAACGCAATCCCTGCATTGCGACGGCTTCGACGAAGCCCTGGCCCTGCCCACCGCCGATGCTGCCCGCATCGCGCTGCGCACCCAGCAGATCCTGGCCTACGAGTCGGGCGTGCCCAACACCGTAGATCCGCTCGGCGGCAGCTACTTCGTCGAGAAGCTCACGCTGGAGATGGAGGAAGGAGCACAAGAGTACTTCAAGAAGCTCGACGCCATGGGCGGCATGGTGCAGGCCATCGAGCGCGGCTACCCGCAAAAGGAGATTGCGGAGTCCGCTTACCAGTACCAGCGCGCCGTCGAGGCCAAAGAGAAGATCATCGTGGGCGTGAACGAATTCACGATGGAAGAAGACCGTCCGCCGGATACGCTTTACATCGATGAATCCGTCGCCCGCCACCAGTCGGAGAAGCTGGCCGCGCTCAGACAGCGCCGCTCCAACGACGAAGTCCGCCGTCGCCTCGATGCGCTGAAGCGTGCCGCTGCCCAGGAACCCAAGGCAGCCGGCAACGGCCGCGTCTCTGACGCCAACACCATGCCGTACATCCTCGAGTGCGTCCGCGCCTACGCCACCGTAGGTGAAGTCTGCGAAGCCCTGCGCGAGGTGTACGGGACCTACCAGGAGACCAGCGTCACCTAGCCCCGCACTTCCAAAGGCATTCCGCACCGATGCAGCACGCCCTCAACCACCTGCGCCGTTCCGATCCTGTGCTGGGCGCCATCATCGAGCGCGTGGGCGAGTTCCGCATGGAGTACGACGAACCCTCGTTCGACACGCTGGCGCGCGCCATCATCTACCAGCAGTTGAGCGGCAAGGCAGCCGCAACCATTGCCCGTCGCGTGGTCGAAGCCTGCGGGGGCAAGCTCGAGCCGGAGCGCATTCTCGCGCTCCATCCCAACAAGCTGCGCGCCTGCGGGCTCTCCAAACAGAAGCTGCGCTACGTGCGTGACCTGGCGCGCCACGCACGCAATGGCGAGCTGGATCTTGAGTCCCTGGAAAAAATGGAAGACGCGGAAGTCATCGCGGTGCTCACACGCGTGAAAGGCATCGGCGTGTGGACCGCGCAGATGTTCCTCATGTTCGCCTTGCGCCGTCCCAACGTCCTGCCCACCGGTGATCTGGGCGTGCAAAATGCCATCCGCCGCGCCTACCGCAAGCGCAAGGTCACGCCTCGCCACGTGGAGCGCATTGCCCGGCCCTGGCACCCCTACTGCTCGGTCGCGGCCTGGTACTTGTGGAAGTCGGTGGACGGCGCCGCGCAATTCTGAGGCTTCCATCCCGAACTGCTTCTGCGCCAATCGCTTACGGCGTCACCTCCGCTCCTTCAGCCTGCTACCATTCGGGCTTCCCCCGGGCAGAATTTGGTTGTCACCGGCGGATCGCTGAACGATAATCACTAACGGCTCTGGCGTAGTTCGCACACGTTCGCGCGGCCCCTTGTGCCGCTCGGTGGTTCGTGTGCCACTTCGATTACGCCGGAATGAAGCACTTTTCGCGCCTTTTCACCCCCACGAACAACCGCCGCCTGAATGAGCTGATCGGCTTGCTGCAGTTGGTGGGAGCGCTGTTGTTGTTGCTGGCGCTTGCCTCCTACTCGCCGCTCGATCCGTCGCTCAACACGGCGGCTTCTCCCGGGGCATCGCATCCCGCCCGCAACTGGGTGGGCATGGTGGGCGCGGTCATCGCGGACCTGCTGCTGCAGTTGGGCGGCATTCCCATTTTCCTGCTCCCGGTGATGCTGGGCATGCTGGGCCTATGCTGGTTCCGTTCGCGACCGGTCAGTTCACCCGTCGCCAAGTCGCTGGGATGTGGGGCGCTGCTGCTTTTCCTGCCCGCGCTGCTGGCAATCCTGCCCTGGCACCCGCGCTGGCTGGGCGCCATACCCATCGAGGGCCTGCTGGGACGTATTCTCGGCGACTTCCTGATCCACTATCTCAACGTCGCCGGCGCCTACCTGGTGGCGCTGACTGCCATTGCCGTGGCGCTCTATCTCTCGACCGCCTTCTCCTTCGGCGCGATGCGATTGTGGCTGGAGACCCGCTTCGCCTTCGCGATTGCCGCCCGCGACCGCTTGATGGACTGGCGGAATGCGCGCGCCAAAGCACACGCGCAGCGCGAGCTGGAAAAACGTCGCATCGCCGCCCAGCGGGCCGCGCTCCAGGCAGCACAGGTCCGCAAGCAAGTACCCCCATCTACGCCGCCGAGCAAGACGGTTGCGGAGAGACTGGCGGAGAAGCTGGCGGAGCGCCGAGCCATGACGGCCGCAGCGGGGCCCCAGTCAGCCACTCTCGGAGCCCCGACTGCTCCCGCTCCCTTCCGGAGCGATTCCAGGCCGGCAGCCGCAGGAGAAGAACCGCAACTGGGCTCGCGAGCCGATGCCGCGCTCAAGACAAAGACGGTGATGCCGCGCATCACCGGGGGTTATCGCCTGCCCTCGAGTTCCCTGCTGCACCGCCCCGAGGAGCAGGGTGTGGTGGATGAAGAGCAGCTTCGCAACCTGGCGCAGATTCTCACGGAAAAGTGCGCGGAGTTCGACGTGCACGGCCAGGTGACGCATATCAATCCCGGCCCGGTGGTCACGACGTTCGAACTCAAGCCGGAAGCGGGCATCAAGTACAGCCGCATCACCAATCTCGCCGATGACCTCTGCCTGGCGCTGCGCGCCGAGAGCATCCTCATCGAGCGCATGGCCGGCAAGTCCACGGTCGGAATCCAGGTGCCGAACCGCGAGCGGGAAACCATCTGGCTGCGCGAAGTGATCGAAGCGCAGGAGTTCGCAGCCTCCAAGTCGAAGCTGACCCTCTCCATGGGCAAGGACATCAACGGCCGCCTGGTGGTGGCCGATCTGGCCACCATGCCGCACCTGCTCATCGCCGGCGCCACCGGCACGGGCAAGAGCGTAGCCATCAACGCCATGATCATGTCCATGCTCTACAAGGCCACGCCCGAGCAGATTCGTTTGATCCTGGTTGACCCCAAGCGGCTGGAGTTGGGCATCTACGAAGGCGTGCCGCACCTGTACACGCCCATCATCACCGAGCCGAAGCTGGCGGCCTACGCGCTGCGCAACGCCTGCCGCGAGATGGAGCGGCGGCTCAAGCTCCTGGCCGAGCACAGCGTGCGCAACATCGACCAGTACAACAAGCTGTTCGGCGACGAGCATACGCCCAGCCTGTTCGAGAAGCAGGACGAGGCCAACCGGCCACTTCCCTACATCGTCATCGTGATCGACGAACTGGCCGACCTGATGATGCTCGACCGGGCCAACGTCGAGGAGTCCATCACCCGGCTGGCGCAGATGGCGCGAGCCGTCGGCATCCACCTGGTGCTGGCGACGCAGCGGCCCTCCGTGGACGTCATCACCGGACTCATCAAGGCCAACTTCCCGGCGCGCATCTCCTTCCGCGTGGCCACCAAGGTGGACTCGCGAACCATCCTCGACGCCAACGGCGCCGAAGCCCTTCTGGGCCGCGGCGACCTGCTTTACCTGCCGGCGGGCTCGGCGCGCGTTCATCGCCTGCATGCGCCCTACGTCACGGAAAAGGAAATCACCGCCGTGGTCGAGTTCTGGAAGGCGCAGGCTTCCGCCCAGTACGACGAGAAGTTCCTGCAGGCGCCGCGCGATGAGAATGCGCGTGGCGAAGGCGGCGAGGACGGCGGACTGGGCGACGAGGAACAGGACGAGCTCTACGAAGACGCCGTGCGCCTGGTGGTGGAGTTCGGCAAGGCTTCGACGTCGCTCTTGCAGCGGCGTCTGCGCATCGGCTACGGACGCGCCGCCCACCTCATCGACCTGATGGAAAAAGACGGCATCGTGGGCGCCGCCGACGGCCCCAAGCCCCGAGAAGTCCTCAAGAAACCTGACTGGCTCTCCGAGGTCGAAGAAGCCCTGCGTTAGCTTCCTAGGTCTTCAGGCTGCGCAGCGCCAGCGCGCCCAGACCAGCCACGGCCAGGATGAGCGCGGCCCACAGCACCTCCGGATGGCGGTCGCTCCACGGCCGACGGTCGGGACGCCCGGTATACCCTGCACTTTCCCGCGGGCCGGCAAGTCCGGCCCTCGCCGCCGACTCTTCCGCGCGGAAGAATTTTGCGTAATCGTAGACCGGTGCTGTCAATTCGGGGTCGCCGTAATACAGCCGCAGCCGCTCCTTGCCCTTGGGATCAAAGTAGACGCGGCGCTCCGTGAACCACGCGCGGACCGCCGAAAGGCGCAGCGGCGGATCGTCGCCATTTTCGATGACCACGCGGAAGCTGCGCGAGCGCAGGCCCGGCAGCTCGAACGTCAGGCTTTCCGTGCCGGAGTCGGCGGCGCGTGGCAGGCGCACGCGCGTGACCGTGCCCGACGCTACTTCGCGACCCTCGGCGTTGAATACCCGGAAGTCGCGGCGAAAGTTCTCCTGCCCGTCCTCCACTTCGAATGACAGCCGCTCCAGCGGAACATTGGCTGGCGCATCCCAGGTGATGACGGTCGTGCGTCCGTCGCGCGTGAAGCGGGGACTCACTCCGATCTCCGTCCAGCGGCCGGGCACCTCTTCTACCCTTGCCACCTTCGCGCTCACGACCTCCCCGGGCTTCACTGCTCCTGCCAGCGTGATGCGCAGGTAGCGGAAGCGCGAATCGGGTAGTCTCAGCGTGAAGTTTCGCCCCAGCTTTTCCCGCGTGAAGTCGTACAGGGTGCGCGTTCCCAGATTCACCCAGCGCGATTGGCGCAGGTTATCCTGGCCTTCGACGGTCGCTTGTGCGATGAAGTCGCGCGCGTCCAGGCCGAGCGTGATGCGGTTGTATTCCTCGACTTTGGAGACATCGAGCACGAACTGCGTTCTGCCTCCGATGGTCCCCGGCTGGAGCACGCGCACTTCATCCTCGGTAGAGCGCGAGGCCGAGTGTTGCACCGCGAGAGCGTACGGAACTTCCGTTCCCTCCAGCGTGTACAGGCGGAGGTCGCCAAGATCGTTGCGCGCCACACGGAACATCTCGGCGTCCACCACAGCGTAGTTCTGCCGCTCCGGATCGCTCACGGAGACGTCGCGCACGTGCGTGAAGTAGCTGATCGAGGCGTCACTCGCCGCCCACGCCGGATGCGCCAGAGCTGCCAGAAGCAGTACCGCCAGCCGCCACCTCATGACGTCCCTCCAGCAGCGCCACGCTCCTCCGCGCGGCTGCGCGCGGAAAGCTTGAGCCAGTCCCGCTGATAGACGAAAGAGACTCCCAGCAGCAGCACGCCCAGCGCAATCAGGCTCATGATGCGGTAGCCCTTCTCCAGTTCCGAGACGTCGTAGATGAAGACCTTCATGATGGTCACCGCCAGCAGGATCAGGGCTTGCCAG
>DATIGQ010000092.1 GCA_035454605.1 Terriglobales bacterium | reverse complement strand
CCCAGCCTCGCGTTCACCGGCGGCGGTCAGGTGGTCGCTCACCCGCTGTTCGGCGTCTTCATGCTCGTCGAGGACCTCCCGCGCCCGCGTCACCACTTCCTGCGGAAGCCCGGCGAGCTTTGCCACCTCGATGCCGTAGCTGCGGTCGGCCGCGCCCGCTTCCACTTTCCTCAGGAAGACGATCCCGCCCGCGCTCTCCTTCACCGAAACGTGATAGTTCTTCACGCCCGACAGGTGTTCCGCCAGTTCGGTGAGCTCGAAGTAATGGGTGGCGAACAGCGTCTTGGCGCGGGTGCGGGCGTGCAGGTACTCGACCGCGGCCCAGGCGATGGCCAGCCCGTCGTAGGTGGCGGTCCCGCGGCCGATCTCATCCAGCAGCACCAGCGACTTGGACGTGGCGGTGTTCAGGATGGCCGCGGTCTCGGTCATTTCCACCATGAAAGTGGAGCGCCCGCGCGCCAGATTGTCACTCGCCCCGATGCGCGTGAAGATGCGGTCCACCACGTCCAGCCGCGCCGACTGCGCCGGCACGAACGATCCCATCTGCGCCAGGATCACGATCAGCGCCGCCTGCCGCAGGTAGGTGGACTTGCCGCCCATGTTGGGACCGGTGACGATCAGGATCATCTGCGTGCTCGCATTAAGGTAGAGATCGTTGGGCACGAAGCGGTCGGCCGCATCCAGCCGCTCGATCACCGGATGCCGCCCGCCCACGATCTCGAGGTCGCCGGAATCGTCGAAGCGCGGCCGCGTGTAGCCGCGCGTGGCCGCCAGATGCGCGAAGTTGGCCAGCACGTCCGTCTCGGCCACGGCCAGCGCCGTTTGCCGCACTCGCCGCGCCTCGCCGGCGATGGCCGCGCGCAACTCGACGAAGATACGCCGCTCGATCTCGGCCATCTTCTCCTGCGCGTCCAGGATCTTGGCCTCGTACTCCTTCAGTTCCGGCGTGCTGAAGCGCTCCGCGTTCACCAGCGTCTGCTTGCGCTCGTAGTCGGGCGGCGCCAGGTGCAGGTTGGGCTTCGACACCTCGATGTAGTAGCCGAAGACGGAATTGAACTTGACCTTGAGCGAGCCGATGCCCGTGCGCTGCCTCTCGCGTTGCTCGATGCGCGCCACGTGCTGCTTGCTGTTGCGGCTGAGGTCGCGCAGTTCATCGAGAGCCGCGTCCACGCCCGCCGCGATCACGCCGCCTTCGGCGAAATTCAGCGGCGGCTCTTGGACGATCGTCCGCTCGATCCTTTCCCGCACGTCGGCGAGTTCGTCCATCTGCTCCCGGAGCGCAGCCAGCCGCCCGTTGTCGCCCGGCGGATCTCCGGGCTCTCCTGAGACCTGAGACCCGGCACCTGAGACCTTTCCCAGCACCGCTCGCACGCCCGGCAGCTTTCCCAGTGACACTCCCAGCGCCAGCACGTCGCGCGGGTTGGCGGCTTCGAGTGTCACCCGGCTCAGCAATCGCTCCAGGTCGAGGATGCCTTCCATCGCCCGGCGCAGTTCGGTGCGGGCCACGGTTTCTCGCGCCAGCGCTTCCACCGCGTCCAGCCGCCGCGCAATCTCCGCCACATCGACCGACGGCCGCAGCATCAACGCCCGCAGCAGGCGTTTGCCCATGGCGGTCACCGTCTCATCCACGGTCTTCAGCAGCGTCACCTCGTCGCCGGTGCCGGCAAACAGCGGCTCCACCAGCTCCAGGTTGCGCACCGTCACGGCGTCCAGCACCAGGTACTCGCGGCGCTCGTAGAACCCGATGCGGTCCACATGCTCCAGCGTTCCGCGCTGCGTCTGCCTCACGTAATGCAGCACGGCGCCCGCGGCGGCCGCGGCCGCCTGCCGTCCGGCCAGGCCATAGCCTTCGAGGGAGAGCACGCCGAAATGGTTCTCCACCAGCGGAATGGCGTAGTCGGGGGCGAACACCCAGTCATCGAGCGGCGTTTCCGTGAAGCGGACGTCCGCCACAGCATCCGCAGCGGAGCCTTCCGCGGCCGGGTGTGGCTGATCGCTGATGGCTGAGTGCTGCGTGCTTCTCTCAAACAAGGGCAGGGAAGAGGCGTAGAGCACTTCCCGCGGCTGCAGTTGCGCCAGTTCTTCGGCCACGCGACGCTGGGCGTCCGCGCCGCGGAACTCGGTGGCGCGGAATTCTCCGGTCGAAAGGTCGAGCGCGGCAAAGCCGGCGGCGTCGCCCGCCTCGGCCACCGCCGCCAGAAAGTTGTTCTCGCCCGAATCCAGCGACGCATCCGCCGCCGTCCCCGGCGTGATCACGCGCGTCACTTCCCGCCGCACCAGTTTCTTGGCCAGCCGCGGGTCTTCCACCTGGTCGCAGACCGCGACCTTGTATCCCTTGCGGATGAGCCGCGCAATGTAGTTTTCCGCGCTGTGATAGGGGACGCCGCACATGGGGACGGCGTTGCCGCGCTCCTTGTGCCGCGCCGTCAGCGTGATCTGCAGTTCGCGCGCGGCCGTGACCGCGTCCTCGTAGAACAGTTCGTAGAAGTCGCCCAGGCGGAAGAACAGCAGCGCCGTGGGATGGTCCTTCTTGATGGCGGCGTACTGCCGCATCAACGGCGTCAGCGACGCGCTGCGCGCTTCAGACATTCCCGGAATTCTAGCACTCAGCACTCAGCTCCTAGCCTCTGGCTACTGGCTGGCAGCGAGAAGCTAGCAGCTATCCCCATTGACTTCCCGCCGCCCCTAGTGTTTTCTAGCCACTAACCACTAGCCCAGTTCCTAGCTAGCAGCTAGAAGCCAGCAGCTTCTTTATGGAGTTACGCAAAGATCCCATCACGCGCTCCTGGGTGTTGACCGGCGACGACTCGAGCGACTTCCGCTCCAAGTCCGAGGTCTGCCTGCTCTGTCCGGAGACCTCGGCGCACGCCCAGGTGGTCGGTTCCATGCCGTCGCTCGACGGCGGCCCCTGGTCGTCGCGCGCCATGGTGCATCCCTGGCCGCTCTACCACATCGAGGGCGATCCCGGCCGCCGCGGCGAAGGCCTCTACGACCACATGCAGACCGTGGGCGCGCACGAGCTGCTGGTGGAGAATCCGCGCCACGACCGCCATCTCTGGGTGGCCGCAGACGCGGAGATCGGCCAGTTCCTGCGCCTTTCCGCCCAGCGCATCCTCGACCTCAAGCGCGACCGCCGCTTCAAGTACGTCACCATCTTCAAGAACCACGGCGCGCCCGCCGGGCAGGAATTCGACCATCCCCACTCCCAGCTCACCGCCACCACCTTCATCCCGCGGCGCGTGCTTTACGAACTGCGCAGCGGCCGCGATTACTTCCAGCAGAAGGAGCGCTGCGTCTTCTGCGACATCCTCAATCAGGAACGCCAGCAGGCCACGCGCGTGGTCGAGGTCGTGGGCGACTACATCGCCACCTGCCCCTACGCGCCCCGCGTCCCTTACGAGACCTGGATCCTCCCCCTCACCCACGAATCGTCGTTCAGCCTGGCTACGCTCGAGCGCGGCCCCGCGCTGCACGACCTGGCCGCGGTCTTGCGCCGCACTCTGGAGCGCATCCGCGCCATCACCGAGGACTTCCACATGGTGCTGCACACCGCCCCCAACGTCAGCCACAAGACCAGTGTCATGGACTACTGGAAGACCCTCGACGACGACTACCACTGGCACATCGAGATCCTGCCCATCGTGGGAAAGAAGTCCCAGTCCTATACCTTCAAAGAGACCTACTTCACCCCCGTGACCTCGGAGACCGCCGCCGCCCGCCTGCGCAGCGTCAGCCTGAGCTAAGACTTTTTCACCACAGAGACTCGGAGGCGCGGAGGCAGATGGCTGCAGGCCACCTCTTCGGTCCTTTGGTGTTCTTGTGGCTGGCGCTTTTGGTTTTGATCTGGACTACTTTTCCGCAAACTGACGCCGGCCCTCCTCCGTGTCTCTGTGTCTCCGTGGTGAGAAGAAACAAAAAGGCCCCGCATTTCTG
>DATIGQ010000091.1 GCA_035454605.1 Terriglobales bacterium | reverse complement strand
CGACCATCTTCGCGCAGCAGGCTACCGTAATCGTCGTACCACTGGACGTTCAGCCACATCCGCCGACCCTCGGGATAACCCGAAATCAGCTTGTGCCCGGTGAGGTTGGTGATCTTAAGAGTGTTGCCCTCCATGGAAAGCGTAGCCGCCAACCGAAGTTGCTGCTGCGCTCTGGACTTTCCTGCGAGCAGAGCGTCTTTCTGCATCGTCGTCAGTCCGCCGCCAAGCCGCAGCGTACCCTGGCTGTCCTGGTACAGAATGGCATCCGGTGTCCAATAGTTGCCCCCGGTCATGTCGTGCAGAGGCAAATCGCTGCGTACCTGGACGCCGGCCTTGTTACACCCTGCTCCGGTCACCGCTCTCAAGTGGCAGGTTTGACAACTGAAGTAGCGTGGCATTCCGTCGCTGTAGTTTCCTTGCGCACTCTCCTTTGCGGCTTTCACCGCGCCAGCCTGCAAGTCCGACGGCAGACTGGAATAGCTTGAGACCAAGGTCTGGGACAGCAGGCCCGACTTGAATTCGCTATAGGTGCGCTCTACCACTCCGTATTGATAGGGAAAGTTGTTGAAGGCAGCCTTCTGCTCCAACGCCCCGCCCGGCACTCCGCTGTAGGTGCTCGGCAGCAGCGGAACCTGGGCTCCGTGGTTGTGCGCCAGGTCGCCCACGGCCGGGTTCGAGACGTCGTGGCAGGACCCGCAGAAATCGACCGAGCGATGGAACTTCGAGGGTTGGAACTGGTGCCGGGCGTCGGCATCGGCGTAGGGCCCTAACTTCTCCGCGCCTCCCCACAAGGAGAGCATCCCAGAGCCGTAGTATCCGGTTGCCGGGTTCATTTCGTCGTTTGCTATGAAGGGCGAGGTCATCACACCCAGATGCTCGGAGTTGTCGGTGTTGGTCATCGTGTGGCAGGCATCGCAATCCACGCCGTCGGCATCGCCCGCAGTCAGGCCGGAGCCGTCTGTAGGCGTGGAGTGGCCGCCGTACCATCCGCTGGTACTGTGACAGCGGATGCACAAGTCTCCCGCACCCTCAAAATCCTGTTCGGCAACCGCCAGCGTGGCCCAAAAGAGGGGGTCGCGGCCAGCATTGGCCATCATGCTGCCGCGCCAGTTGAAAGCGGGCTCTACGGCCTGGTTGTAGCCACCATGGCAGTTGTCGCATTTGTCGGGTGATTCCCGATTGCCAACCTGATTGGGCTGCGTGCCCGGTTGCTGGATGTCGGTGGGAACCACAGTGGTAGCGGCCAGGAGTAGGGCGGTGCCGATTAGACTCAGCGCGGTCATGAGGCCAAACGGCAGCAGGTGACTTGGCTTCTTGGCGGGCATAGCGCCTCGCTATCCGCTCGAGCAGTCCACGGGCAACACTCCAGGAATCCTTTGAATCCCTCTAAAGCTTCCCTCAGCTGGACACGGGGAGCAGTGACCGCAATCACCGCTGCGTGTGTCGGCCGGGCTCATGCACCGCAGAACAAATGAGCTGGCAAGCATGCTGGCTTTCGTTTGGAATCGGCGGGGACGACGAGATTCGAACTTGAGCCGGTTGGCTCTGAAAAATTTTCAATAACTGCGAGTGACACCAGGTCCCGCACGCGGACGGCACATCGCCGACGGCCTGTCCTATAATGCGCGGCACGAATGGCGCTGAGCGCAGGGACGAAGCTGGGGCCGTATGAAGTCCTCGCGCCCATCGGGGCGGGCGGGATGGGCGAGGTGTATCGCGCCCGCGATACGAGATTAGAGCGCACGGTCGCCATCAAGGTCCTGCCTGGGCATCTTTCTTCTGATCCGGAGCGCAAGCAGCGCTTCGAGCGCGAAGCCAAGACCATCTCCTCCCTGCAGCATCCCCACATCTGCACGCTCTATGACGTCGGCAACCAGGACGACGTGGACTACCTGGTGATGGAGCTCCTAGAGGGAGAGACCTTGGGTTTCCGGCTCTTGCGGGGCGCGCTGCCGACCGAGCAAGTGCTGAGGATCGGAATGGAAGTGGCGGATGCGCTGGACAAAGCGCACCGGCAGGGGGTGGTGCATCGCGACCTGAAGCCGGGGAACATCATGCTGACCAAGAGCGGGGCGAAGCTCCTGGACTTCGGCCTGGCAAAGCCTGGCGGATTGCCTAAAGGCTCGAGCGCGCTCTCGGCGGCGCTGACGGCGCCGAGTCCCGTGAGTCCGGTGGGACCCAGTACGCCGCTGACAGAGAAGGGCATGGTGGTGGGCACGTTCCAGTACATGGCGCCGGAGCAGATCGAAGGAAAGGAGGCGGACGCGCGCACGGACATTTTCGCCTTGGGGGCGGTGCTCTACGAGTTGTCGACGGGGAAGCGGGCGTTCGACGGCAAGAGCCAATTGAGCGTGGCCTCGGCCATCCTAGAGAAGGAGCCGGTGCCGATTACTTCCATTCAGCCGCTGGCGCCGGCCGCGCTGGAGCATGTGGTCGGGACGTGCTTGGCGAAAGATCCGGAAGAGCGCTGGCAGAGCGCGGCGGATATACGCCAGCAACTGAAGTGGATCGCGGAGGGCGGCTCGACGGCTGCGGCAGCCGCGGTGCGGGGCACAAAGCGCAAGACCCGGGAATGGTTGGCATGGGCAGTGGCGGGAATGCTGCTGGTCGTGGCTCTGGCGGCATGGATGGTGCCAGGAAGGGGTGAACCGCGCTATCCGGTCCGCTTCGAATTGTCGACGCCCGGAGCGGTCTACGAATCCGTCGTGTCGCCATCAGGGCGGCAGATCGCTTATGTAATGATGGAAGAGGACGGGCATGCCAAGATTCGAATACGGGCACTCGACACCCTCGAGAGCAGGGTAGTACCGGGGAGCGAGGATGCGGGACGGCCATTCTGGTCGCGGGACGAACAATTCCTGGGATTCTTCTCACGCTCGAAATTGAAGAAGGTGGAGCTGTCCACGGGCTCTGTGCAAACCCTGGCGGAGGTTGGGGGCGTTGGGGGCGCTGTGGGCGGGGCGTGGGGCGATGGTGCGATCGTATATGGGCCGCGTTACGGCAGCGGACTCTATCGTGTTTCCACAGGAGGTGGGGATGCCACGCCGCTGACGCAGCTGGACGCATCCAAACGCGAAACGGTGCACGGCTGGCCGCAGTTCCTGCCCGACGGGAAGCATTTCGTTTTCCTGAATCGTAGCGCGCCCGGCGAGGTCAACCACATCTGCGCGGGCTCAGTGGATTCCAAGCAATGGAAGGCGCTGGTGGACGGCGATACGGTAGTCGGTTACGTGGAGCCAGGGTACCTGCTGTTCATCCGCTCAGGAGCGTTGATGGCGCAGGGCTTCGATGCCGGCAGTCTGGCAGTAAAGGGACAGCCTTTCGTGGTGGTGGACAAGGTGGGATTCGATGCCAACCTGGGGAGGGCACAGGCTTCCATTTCGAACGATACGCTGATCTATCAGACGGGACTCGCGCTGCGCGACCGGGAGCTGGTGTTGCTGGATCGTGCAGGGAAGCAAGTGGCGAAGCTCGCGCCCGCCGGGCCCTATGCCCAGCTGCGTGTCTCCCCCGACGGAAAATCAGTAGCCGTGGACCGCGTCGAGTCAGAAACGGGTGCCATGGATATCTGGGTCTGGGAGAGAGAGCGCAATGTTTTCTCGCGGCTTACCACGAACCCTTCTAACGACCGACAGGCGGCGTGGTCGGTCCATGAGCGAGGGGTCGCATTTTCATCCGACCGAAAAGGGATGTATGACATCTACCTGAAGACTCCCAAAGGCGAGGAGGAAGTACTCCTTGAATCAGGCGAGGACAAGTATGTCGGCGACTGGTCGCGGGATGGCAGGTACCTGGTGTATGTGGACAGCAGCCCCAAGGCGCAGGCTGACATCTGGGCGCTGCCGATGACTGGTGAGCACAAGCCCTTCCCGGTTGTGCAAACGAAGAACGACGAGAAGGATCCGAGGCTCTCCCCCAATGGGAGCTGGCTCAGCTATACCTCTGACCGCTCCGGCAAACCGGAGGTATACGTGACGGCGTTTCCCAGCGGAGAAGGGCTATGGCAGGTCTCAAACAGTGGGGGAAGCCAAGCGCGCTGGAGCCCGGACGGGAAAGAGATGTTTTATCTCTCGGACGACCGCAAGCTTATGGTGGTGGAAATCAAGCCGGGGAAGGGCTTTGAGCCAGGAATGCCAAAGACGCTCTTCACGGCGCCTGACGGTGGTTACGCGCCGGTGGAGCGCGGACAGTTCATCTTCTCCAGTCTGGTGAACGAGGGGCGCACGTCGCCCATCAACGTGGTGATGAACTGGACAGCGACGCTGAGGAAGAAATAGATGGGGCTGTAGCCTGCCAGCTCGCTCCGGCGAGTCTTGGGTCCTTACTAACCTGTGCCGCAAGTGCCTGGAAAACATGGCGGGGACGACGAGATTCGAACTTGAGCCGGTTAGCGGGCGTGAGCGAGTCCGCGTTAGCAGACGAGCGGGAGCCCGCTGGCGAAATCCTGAGCGAGCCCGCCCTTGGGGCGAGCCGAAGGATCCCTACTTCGGAAAAGTCGCCGGGAAATGCATGGCGGGGACGACGAGATTCGAACTCGCGACCTCTGCCGTGACAGGGCAGCGTTCTAACCAGCTGAACTACGTCCCCGCATCCTGGGACCGCGCCCGGCGGGCGCGGCGAGAGCGGTAGGCCATGGAGATGGTGGGCAGTGAAGGGCTCGAACCTTCGACCTCCTGCTTGTAAGGCAGGCGCTCTAACCAGCTGAGCTAACCGCCCCTCGGCACCGCACGGCACCCGGGCGGATCGCAAGATTCAGAGCCGTTGCCGACGGCGCTCGTCTCCGATTCCGAGTATACGGGAGGTGGTGAGATTCAGCAATCAGTGGCTCGCCGGCTTCAGCAGCAGGTCCTGGAAGTCGAAGCTGAAGTCGGTTTCTGGCGAAACGGCCTTCATCCGGGCCTGGTCGATGGAGCCGTCGGGGTTCAGCGCGAAGGTGACGTAGGCGTCGGCGCGCAGTTCGCGGTCGCGCCAGCGCACGATGAAGGTGTCGTACTGCCAGTGCTCGAGGTCGCCAACCAGGGAGGGTGTGCGCGTGAAGCGCATGGTGAGCTTGCCGGCGTCCTGGGTGATTTCAATGTCGCCGTACCAGTCGTCGCGATAGGTGCCGGCGTATTTTTCGAGCGGCAGGGAGGGCTTGGAGGAAGCGTCGCGGGTGGCCGCGGCTTTCTGGACGGTGGCGGCGTCCTTCTGTTCGGTGCGCACGCGGACCTCGTCAAAGGCGGCGATCCAGTCGGTGGCAGGCGCGCTCAGGTAGGAATCGACGATGCGCCAGGTAAGTGCATTGAAGGCCGAGCCGGATTCCTGGTTGGTCAGCACGGTGACGCCCAGCTTCAGTTCGGGAATCCAGGTCACGCGGGAGACGTAGCCCGGCAGGCCGCCGGTGTGGGTGATCACCTTCTTGCCCCGGTAATCGCGCACTCCAAGCCCCAGCGCGTAGCCCAAAAAATTGGGATTCAAGGCGGCCAGTTCCGGCTCGGGGTCGGAAATGGGGACGGGCGTGACCAGTGCGGTAAGCTGCTGCGCCGTTTTCTCGGAGTACAGCCGTGAGCCGTCCGCTAGCCGGCCTTCGTTCAACAGCACCAGTATCCATTTGGCCATGTCCGCAGCGCTGGAATTGATGCCACCCGCGGGATTGGTGTTGTCGCTGGCGAAGGGCGCGATCACCCGCAGCTTGCCCTCGATGCGTGCGTGCGTCGCAGCCACGTTGCCGCCGTTGGCCGCTTGCGAATGGCGTACGTTGCTGCCCGTCATCCCCACGCGCTTCAGGATGCGCTCGCTGACGAAGCCCTCCCAGGTCTGCCCGCTGATGGTCTCGATCACTTCACCCGCGATCAGATAAAGCACGTTGTCGTAGGCGTAAGCGCTGCGAAAACTGGTGGCGGGCCGGATGAAGCGAAGGCGGCGCGCGATCTCGTGGCGGCTGTAGGTCGAGGGTGGCCACCACAGCAGGTCGCCCGCGCCCAGGCCCAGCCCGCTGCGATGCACCAGCAAGTCGCGAATGGTCAGCTCGCGAGTGACGTAAGGGTCCCACATCTGGAACCACGGCAGGTAGCGGACCACGGGCGCGTCCCACTCCAGCTTGCCTTCCTCCACCAGCAGGCCGAGCGCCACTGCGGTGAAGACCTTGGTGTTGGAAGCGATGCCGAACAGCGTTTGCGCGTCCACGGGCGCCGCCTCGCCCAGCTTGCGCACACCGTATCCCTTGGCGACCACGACTTTGCCGTCCTTCACGATGGCCAGCGCCAGCCCGGGGACTTCGAAGGTTTGCATGGCGCGGGCGGCATAGGCGTCGAGATCCGGCGGCGCCTGCTGCGCAAAAGCGCTCCACGAAAGAGCGATGAGAGCCAGCAGCAACGGCAAGGGACGGCGATGGTCGGTCATCTCAACTCGCAAATGGTCTGGGGTTTCGGGAGCGCGTTATTGTGCCACAGCCGGGGTGGTTCCTATTCGGCCGGCGCGCCCTGGAACAGGATGAGCGCGGTGATGATTACGGCGCAGACGGACAAGAACACGACCACAAAGACCAGCGCTTCGGCCTTGGTGAACAGTCCGCGCGTCGCAGGGCTTTCTTTCGGGGTTGTTGGTGTGGGACCGCGCTCGAAGGCGCGGTCGAATTCCGGGCGCTCAAAAGGCGACGTGCCGAACGTCTCCGGTGCCGAAACCGGTGGCGGAGGAGCCAGAGAAGCGGGCGCCTCTTCCGCCGGCGCCGCCGTGCTCCCGTAGGCCTTGGCGCGCCAGGCCTCCAGGCTGGCCTGAAAGAATGCACGATACGCCTCTTGGCCCACGGTCCCCAGCTCTCGGTACTTCGTGCTGAGCACTCCGCAGACCCATTCCATGCTCTTGCCCTGGCGCACATATTCGTCGGCCAACGCCAGCAGGCCCTCGTCGATGGGCTCGGGCTCGAAGGGCAGGTTGCCCGGTTGCAGCTTGAAGCTGTGCGAGCCGCTGATCTCTCCCGATGAGGGCATCGTGGGGTCGGCTGGCGCTGCAGCCGGTGCGTTGCCGATGCGCAGCGTGTATGTCTTTACCGGACCTGCCTCCTGCTTCTTCAGTTCGATATCCAGCAAGTCCTCTTCGCTCTGGGATCGCCGTGTGGCCGCCAGTTGTCCAAAGGCCCAGAACAGGAAGATCAGGAAAAGGATGCCGAAGTAGAAGGTCAGGAAGCCGCGGAAGGCATCGTTCTGGATCTTGAAGTAAAGGAAGATTGCGAACACGGTGACGACCGCGATGACGGCAAGGATGACGGAACGATAGACGGTCAGGAGGCCGCGCCGGGTAGCATCCAGCGTCTTGAGGAGGTCCTTTTGGTCTTCAGGAGAAAGAGGCATCCACGCCTCCGAACAGCGCCATTGTAACGCTGCAGCATTCTAGAAGCGGAAGGTCCAGCGCAGCTTCACGGCGATGAGGTCGCTCTGCGGAACCAGGGCCACGTCGCCGGGACGGAGCACGATGCGTTGCCATCCACGGTCTTTAAGGCGAAGCCTTGACGGAAGCGGTTTGGTCGAGCGCAGCCCGTAGACCGCGAGCCAAAAAGACGGCGTCATCCACCGCCCAGAAGTGCAAGAAGTAGAGGCGGGGAGTCTCGTCGAGCATGTGGCTGTGCACGGCCGTCACGGCGATGTGCGCATGGTTCAGTGCGTGAATGACCGGGTTCACTTCGGCGGCCAGAAGAACGAAATCGCCGGTGATGGCCGCCTTCCCGCCGCCGTCAGGCTGAAAGTTCAGGGCTGTGGCGATGCCCATGGAGTTCGGAATCTTCGCCTCGTGCTCCGTGATGGCCTCAGGACGTGGGATGGAAAACTGCAGCACCCCGCCGTTGACCTTCCCTTTGTAACCAAGCGCCTGCTCGATGCCTGGCACGTCGATGCTGAGCTGCCCGGCTTGCAAGCCCGGGGCCGCTGCGGGCGTTCCCGTCCGCGACAAGGCTGACTTCACCGCAGCGGCCAGCTTCGCGGCGTCGCCATGACCGAAGATGTGCATGTACACGATGCGCGGCGACTCGTGCAGCAGGTGATTGTGCAACGCCGTGATTTCGATTCCGCTGTCCAGCAGCTTGGCCATGACGGGCGCGACTTCATCCTCGGTCAGGACCAGGTCTCCCATCAGGCGAGCGTTGGAGCCGGGAGAGTCGAACGCCGCCCAGGAGCCCAGTGCGAACGTCGCTTGGAGCGAGACGGTCCCGACGGAGACTCTGAGATCGAAGCGCGGCATGCCGAACTTCATCACGCCGTCGGCCTGCACCTGTCCCTTGCGTCCCAGTGCTTCTTCGATGGCTTGCCATTCGGCCGGTGCGGATTGCGAAGCGGCGAAGAGCGTAAGGAAAAGAAAATTCCCGAGGATGCAAACCAGCCTGATTCGGCGCATCGGAGCCTGCCGGAGGAATGCTAGTCAATCTGGAGGTTCCGTAGCAAACGCGGCGCCGGCGTGGTTGCGGGACAGGATATGATGCGTGGCCATTTTCCGTGCTCGAGGAGGCATCTTTGGTCCAACACACCATGACCACAACGGCCTTCGACCTGGAGGGCTACCGGATCGTGCGCAACCTGGGCGTGGTGCGGGGCATCGTGGTGCGCTCGCGCTCGGTGATCGGGACCCTGGGCGCCAGCCTGCAGACACTGGTCGGCGGCAACATCACGCTGTTCACCGAGCTGTGCGAGAAGACACGAGCCGAAGCCTTCGTGCTCATGCTGCAGCACGGTGCGCAGATCGGCGCTAACGCCATCGTGGGCGTGCGCTACGACGCCACCGAAGTGATGCAGGGCGTGACGGAGGTGCTCTGCTACGGAACCGCCGTGCAGGTGGAGCCGGCAGCGAAGTCCTAGGACCCGGAGGCGAATTTCCGCGCCAGCTCGGTCATCCGCGCCAGGTGGTGATCGTCGTGTTCGGCGACGAACCAGATCATGTCGATGACCCGCATGGGTTGCTTGAGTCGCGGATGCACGGCACTCTGCTCCCTCCGCTGTGGGTTCCACTGTTCCAGCCGCTCCACGAAACGTAGCCGCTCCTGGCGAAAGGAGCGCGTGAGTTCCGCTATGGGGCGGCGGTTGTGGTGGGCTTCGGTCGTCTTTTGATTGGTGATGTCGGCGGCCCGCAGCACTTCAACTCCGGCCACGTAGTCATCCAGACGCCCGGTGTGCAGTTCGTCCAGGTCGAGCAGGTGCCCGACGTGCTCCTGAACGGACCACTTGTCGCCATCGCGGCGGGTCAGCACCTCGGGCGCGAGTCCCGCAACCTTTTCCTCGACGCGTCCCGGCGTGCCGCGAAGGCGCTCGATCACCTCCGGGAAAAGCTCGGCGGAAGTATCCAGTCGAAAGCTGCGGTCCACCCAGCGCATAGAGAGCTCCCTTCGGTCTGCATCTCTTCGATGTGGCAGGCAGCACAGCGGATTCGCTTCTTGATTTAGACTGCTGGCGTGAGCGTGCGCGACCTGGTTCCCTTCGGCCTGGCCCATCCGAACAAACCTCGCCACTTCCGCGAGATGGCCCGCGCCGCCTGGGAGAACCGCGACAACCTGGGCTACGCTTGGCGCATCCTGAACCACGGCGTCTGCGACGGCTGCTCGCTCGGCCCTTACGGCCTCAAAGACAACGTCATCTCCGGCGTCCACCTCTGCATGACCCGCCTGAACCTGCTGCGCCTGAACACCATGCCGGCGGCGCCGGATGCCGCCCTGGCCGATATCGACGTCCTGCGCTCCATGTCGAACGAAGAGCTGCACAAGCTGGGACGCTTGTCGTACCCCATGGTGTTGCGCCGCGGCGATCGCGGCTTCCGGCGCGTCTCCTGGGACGAAGCCATCGACATCATCGCGGCCGAGCTCGAGGGCATCACGCCAGACCGCATGGGATTCTTCGCCACCTCGCGCGGGCTCACCAACGAGGCCTACTACACCTTCCAGAAGCTGCCGCGCTTGCTGGGCACGAACAACGTGGATCTGTGCGCGCGGCTTTGCCACGCCGCCAGCGTCTACGGACTGAAGCAGACCTTGGGCGTGGGCGCACCCACCTGCTCGCTCTCCGACTTCATCGGCACCGAACTGCTCATCCTCTTCGGCACGGACCTGGCCAACAACCAGCCGGTCACCACCAAGTACATGCATTACGCGCGCCAGCAGGGAACACGCATCGTGGTCGTGAACCCGTATCGCGAGCCCGGCCTGGAGCGTTACTGGATCCCGTCCGTCGCCTCGAGCGCGCTGTTCGGCTCCCGCCTGATGGACGATTTCTTCCAGGTCCGCGTGGGCGGAGATATCGCTTTCATGAACGGCGTCATGAAAGTGATCGTGGAAGAGGGTCTGGAAAACCGCGAGTTCATCGCCCGGCACGCCGGCGGATTCGAGGAGTTGGCCGCGCAGTTGCGCGCCCTGCCCTGGCCGGACATCGAGCAAGGTTCGGGCATCGCGCGGGCCGAGATCGAGCGCTTCGCGCGCATGTACGGCAAAGCGAAGACCGCCGTGCTTTGCTATTCCATGGGGCTCACCCAGCATCGCTTCGGAGTGGAGAACGTCAAGGCCATTGCCGACCTGGCCCTCATCCGCGGCAACCTGGGCCGCGAAAAGTGCGGCATCATGCCCATCCGCGGCCACAGCGGCGTGCAGGGCGGCGGAGAATGTGGCGTCGATCCCGATAAGTTCCCCGGCGGCTTCGAGGTCAACCCGGAAAACGCCCGGCGCTTCAGCGACCTGTGGCAGGCGCCCGTGCCGGCGTCTGGCGGCCTCAAGACCGGGCAGATGCTCGAAGCCGCACACGCCGGCAAGCTCGACGCGCTCTATACCATCGGCGGCAACTTGCTGGAAACCATGCAGGACCGCTATTTCGTCATGGAGGCAATACGCCGCGTGCGCGTCCGCATCCACCAGGACATCGTGCTCAATACCTACTCCACGCTCGAGGGCGGGGAAGTGCTGGTCGTCTTGCCGGCGCAGACCCGCTACGAGTCGGGCGGAACTTCCACCTCAACCGAGCGCCGCATCCGCTACTCGCCGCCGATTCCCGGCTACAGGGTGGGCGAAGCGCGACCCGAGTGGGAAATCCCTTGCCTCATCGCCCGCCGCCTCATGCCGGAGCGCGCGGCGCAGTTCGCCTACGTCACCGACGCCGACGTCCGTCGCGAGATGGCCGCCGCCATGCCCCTCTATGCCGGCATCGAGAAGCTGGCGAAAGAAGGCGATTGGCTGCAGTGGGGCGGGCCGCAGCTCTTCACGGAAGGATTCCAGAAGATGCCCGGCGGTCGCGCGCGGTTCGTCACCGTGGCCATTCCGGAGGTCGGCGTCCCGCCTGGCAAGTTTTACGTCACCACCCGCCGCGGCAAGCAGTTCAACTCCATGACCTTCGGCCCCTCCGATCCGCTCACCGGCGGCCAGCGCGACGACATCTTCATGAACCCGCGCGATGCCGCTCGCTTGGGCGTCAAAGAGGGCGACATCGTCCTGCTGCGCTCCTCGACCGGCGAGTTCGCCGGCAACGCGCGCTTCGCCGATATCCGCGAGGGCAACCTGCAGGCCTACTGGCCGGAGTGCAACGTGCTCATCGAGCGCCGTTACGACCCCATCTCCTCCGAGCCCGATTACAACGCGGTAGTGGAGGTTCTGCCAGTCAGGCCCGCTGCCGCCGCGAAACAGCGTTCGGCCTGACGCCGCCCCGATTCCTCAGCTAGAATTGCGTCCCCCGGCAGTTGGCGGGCATCCAAAACCCTACGCAGTCGAATCCCTACCTGTGAGGAGGAGATTATGGCCAAAGTCGCGCGTGATCTGGTCAAGAAGGCTGGTATCGATCTCGACAAGCTGCTCGACATGCTGGTGAGAAACGCGGCCGCCGAACTCACCACTTTTTATTACTACACGATCCTGCGCGTGAACCTGATCGGCATGGATGGCGAAGGCTTGAAAGAGATCACCGAGGACGCCCGCATCGAAGACCGCAACCACTTCGAAGCGCTGGTGCCGCGCATCTACGAGCTGGGCGGCAAACTGCCCGCCAACATGAAGGAATTCCACGACATCTCGGCCTGCCCGCCCGCCTCGCTGCCCAAAAATCCCAAGGACATCAAGGCCATGCTCAAGGTGCTGGTCAACGCCGAGCGCTGCGCCGTGGCCGGCTACACCGCCATCTGCAATTACACGGCGGGCAAGGACCATCGCACCTACGATCTGGCGCTCGCCATCCTGCACGAGGAGATCGAGCACGAGGCCTGGTTCTCGGAATTCCTGGGCGAAGGCCCATCCGGTCACTATCGCCGGTCGGGAACAGGAAGTGAGCGCAACTCGCCCTACGTCTC
Organism: Terriglobales bacterium; assembly: GCA_035454605.1. Lineage (NCBI taxonomy): Bacteria > Pseudomonadati > Acidobacteriota > Terriglobia > Terriglobales > Terriglobales bacterium. The sequence goes on along the minus strand of DATIGQ010000091.1, from coordinate 9,596 downwards.
GCGTTTCCTGCCGCATTAAGGGAATCGCCGGCGCTGATGCTCGCTAGGCTGCCCCACCCCTATCGCTCCCGCTTTTGGAGCGATAGGGTGGGAGAACGGCCCTGCGCCCTGCCACCTCTGACCACTGCCTTTACATCTCTCGCCGTCCCTCCATGGCCTTCAGCACCGAGAGCTCGTCCACGTACTCGAGGTCGCTGCCCGCCGGGATGCCGGTGGCGATGCGAGTCACCTTCAGTCCGGGACGCTTGAGCTGCCGCGCCAGATAGACCGCTGTGGCTTCTCCTTCGACCGTGGGATTGGTCGCCAGGATCACTTCATCCACCTCGCCCGCTTCGATGCGCTTCACCAGGTTCGCGGTGCGCAACTGCTCCGGGCCTACGCCGTGCAGCGGCGAGAGCGACCCGTGCAGCACGTGGTACACGCCGTTGAAGTGCTGCGTCTTCTCGATGGCGGCGATGTTGGTGGGTTCCTCCACCACGCACACCAGTCGCGGGTTGCGGGTGGCGCTCGCGCAGTACACGCAAGGATCGACGTCGGTGATGTTGTTGCAGCGCGAGCACAGCCGCAGCTTGTCCTTGACGTCGTGGATGGCGCCGGCCAGCGCCTCCGCATCCCCGGCTTCCGCCCGCAGGATGTGGAAGGCCAGCCTCTGCGCGCTCTTCGCGCCAATACCCGGCAGCTTCTTCAGTTCGTCGATGAGGCGCGCGAGGGGTTCAGCGAAGCTCGACACAGGTCACCGTGGAGCACTGCGGGTGTTGCTGTTGCCCTTCAATGACTCACTGATTCAATCACCAAATCAGCAAGTCGCGAAATCACCCAATTCCCAGCATTCCTCCCAGCCCCATCCCTTGCTTCATGGCTTCTTCGGCCTTGCGGCTGGCTTCGTTGACGGCGGCAAGCACCAGGTCCTGGAGCATCTCGACGTCGCCGGAGCGCACCGCCTCCGGGTCGATGGCGAGGCTCAAAATCTGCTTGCGGCCGTTCATGCGCACCGTGACGCTGCCGCCGCCGGCTGAGGCCTCGACCACAGTCTCTTCCATCTTCTTCTGCAACTCGGCGTATTTCTCCCGCGCCATCGAGAGCATTTCCTGGAGCTGGCTGGGGTCGAACTTCAACGGCGCTTCTCCCGATGGTCGATGACGCTGCGGATCTCCGCCCCGAACTTTTCCTGCATGCGCCGCACTACGGGATCTTTCGTGGCCCGGCTGCGCCCGCTGGCGGCCGGCGGCGTCTCCGCTTGGGTCGCGCCGCTGCCGGTCGAGCCGTTGGCCGCGCCCGTGCCTTCGACGCGCAGCTTCAGCGGACGTCCGGCAGCGGATGCAGCGGCCGCAGTGGCGATACGGCGGACGTCGCCATTCAGCGCCAGGTCGGCCATCTTGGTCGAACCTGCCACACGCACGCGAATCTCCTCCTGCGTCACCGTCCATTCCCCGGCCCCCAGCATGGCCGCCACCATGCGCTGTCCCCCTTGTTCGAGTGCGCCCACCACCGCCGCGCGCACATCCGCAGCACCTTCAGCGCCGGGCTCGCTACGCTCGGCCACCGCCACCGGAGCAGATGAACTGGACATCTCTTCCTTGGATGTGCTGCTCTTGCGCGCCCGGTCGGCCTCGAACGGCGAGACCGTTCGTGGGCGCGAGGGCGGCTCAGGCGACGGCGCCGAGCGCGCCGGAGCAACGGTCGCTCGCGGTTTTCCTTCGCCGGGGGTTCGCGCCGCAGGCTCCGCCCCGCTCAGCATCTCCTCGATGGGCAGCAGCCGCTGCGCGTGCACCAGCTTCAGCAGTCCCAGTTCCAGGTGGAAGCGCTGCTCGCGCTTGTAGTTCAGTTCGGCGTGCGTCCGCAGCAGGATCTGCAGGAAGCGCGTCAGGTCTTCTTCGCTGAACAGCGCGGCCACGCGCATCACCCTCCGGGCTTCGTCCGGAGCCACCTGCAGCAGGGCAGGGTCTTCGCCCGCCACTTTGGCCACGATGCAATTGCGCAGAAAGCGAACCAGTTGCCGCGTCAGGTGCGCGGGATTGTGTCCCTCGGTCAAAACCCGGTCGGCCAGTCGCAGCACTTCTTCCGCGGAACTCCGGGAAACCGATTGCATGAGCTGCTCGAAGATTTCGGAAGACACCCAACCAACCAGCCCGCGGACCGACTCGGCGGTCAGGCGGCCGCCGCTCGAAGCCGAAGCCTGGTCCATCAGCGAGAGCGCGTCCCGCATGGAGCCGTCGCCGGCTTCCGCCAGGAGCGCCAGCGCGTCGTCGTCGGCCGCCAGGTTCTCGCGCTGGGCGATGTCGCGCAACTGGCCGACCATGTCCTCGAATCGCACCGCGTGAAAGCTGAAGTGCTGGCAGCGCGACCGGATGGTCTGCGGGATGTCCTCCGGCTGCGTGGTGGCCAGCATGAAGATCACGTGCCCGGGCGGCTCTTCCAGGGTCTTCAGCAAGGCGTTGAAGGCGGCATCGGTGATCTGGTGGGCTTCGTCGAGGATGTACACCTTGAAGCGGTCGCGTGCCGGCCGGTAGCGGACCGCGTCCCGCAGTTCGCGTATCTCGTCGATGCCGCGGTTGGTGGCGGCGTCGATCTCGATCACGTCCACGCTCTGCCCGGCTCGGATCTCGTTGCAGGAGTCGCAGGTGCCGCAGGGGTCGGCCGTGGGCTGTTCGAAGGACCGGCAGTTCAGGCACATGGCCAGGATGCGCGCCACCGTGGTCTTGCCGATGCCGCGGTGACCGCTGAAGATGTACCCGTGGGCGATGCGCTGCTGGGCGATGGCATTGCGCAGCGTGCGCGTGACGTGTTCCTGCCCGATGACGTCCGCGAACCGCTGCGGCCGGTACTTGCGCGCCAGCACCTGATAGCTCATGACCAGAGGCTGATTATACGTGAGCGTGTTGGGCGCGGTGTTCCACCTTCGCGCCGCGCATTTTGGAGCGCGTACGTGGAGGACGTTCTCATGGTCTGCACGACTGCGTCAGTGCGGTTTGTCCTCCTAGCCCAGCATCTTCCGCATGGGTTTGGGATGGTACTTGTGCTGGAAGCGCTTGCTGGTGATGTAGAGAGCGATGACCAGGACGGCGACGAATACCAGGGCTTGCTGCATGCTGCCCCTCCCGCTACTCGGCATGGTACCTCCCCCGGCGCCGCCCCCACCAGCCTTGTTCCCGCAGACGGGCCTTGCCAAGCGAGGGCAACCGGGTTAGGCTTTTCGACTGTTTCGCGGCGCTTTCATCCGCAGGGAGGTACTCATGACCTTGAAGCTTACTGTCAAGAAGGTGGGCGAAGTCGCGGTCGTCTACTGCAACGGTCGCATTGTCTTTGGCGACGAAGCCACCGAGCTGCGGGAGAAAGTCAAAGCGCTGATCGCCGAGTCCTCCAAGATCGTGCTCAACCTGGGCGGCGTCAGCTACATCGATAGCGGAGGCCTGGGGACACTGGTGGGGCTCTACACTTCGGCGCGCGGAGCGAGCGGCGACATCCGGCTGGCCAACCTTACCCAGCGCGTGCGCGACCAGTTGGCGATCACCAAGCTGGTCACGGTCTTTGAGTCGTTCGACAGCGAGGACGCGGCCGTCGCCTCCTTCGCCAAGGCTGCCTCTTAGGCTTTTTCTTCCTGGCAGCCGTGCTCCTGCAGATGCTGCTCGATCTCGCGGGCGGTGTGCGCGATCTTGCGCGCGAGGAATTCCTCCCAGTCTCGCCGGCTTCCGCGTTCGCCGGTGTTGTGGTCCGCCCACTGCCGCGCCAGGAGCTGCTTTTCCTTGAGGCGTGATTGCAGGTCGGCGATTTGCCGTCGCAGACGGTCCAGATCCTGACAGGGCATGGCCCGAAGTATATAGCGTGCTCGCGCCGCAACTGGAGAGAGGGACGCGAACCCGAGAGCATTCATGCGCGTCGCAAGGACCTCGGAAGGGTCTTGGTGGAGGCGCCGGGAATTGAACCCGGGTCCGAAAATGTCATCAGCCAAGAGCCTACATGCGTAGTCACGTTCCCGCTTCCCGCTGAGGCGGGAAACTTTCGCCGCCCGCGCTCAGAACGGACAAGAAACGCGGACCGCTAGCCCGATGATCTCGTCTCCGGCACACGGGCCGAGCGCCGGAAACCAGCCCGCTGTGCGACGTCCTTCCGCAGCCCGCGGGCGAAGCCACGGAGGACGGCTACTTAATCAATTAAGCAGCGTATGCCAGCTCAGTGTTGGCACTTGTGTGTTTGCACGCGATCACGGGTGCATGCACCCCGGCATGCCTCTTGGCCGCAAGCATTTCCGTCGAAGCCATGACGCCCCCACGATGTGCAAGCGGTACTTTCATTGTGGGCTCCATGCCGCTGCAAGTCAACGACGCACGAGCGCTAAGGTACGGCGAGTGGGGCCGCCACGCTTCCGGTGCGCCCGTTCAGGTTGTCACGCACGACGAAGCGGACCTTGAACTCTCCGGGCGGAACCTCAATGATATCGGTGTAGGTCAGGCCGCTGCCGCGGATCTGTTCGATGCCCTCCGGCTTCAGGTTGAACTGGATAGTCTTGGAGTATGTCCCTGCCGGATCGCCATTGCCGTTGGTGACCAGAGCGGCAATCTCCAGGCTGAGGTGATTGTTGTCTGTGTCGTCGATGGAGGCGGCGTTGGCCGGCAGCACGATCTCGAATTTCATCTTGTGCTTCTTGCCCCCCTTGCTCTGATCCTCGAGCCAGCGCACGGTCAGCGGGACGCCGGTGTAGTCCAGAGGCGAGTACAAGGCAATGCGGAGATCCATCTCCCGGCTCGCCTGGGGATCAACCGTGGTGCGGGTGAGGAAGAAGCCGTTGCGAGAGCGCACGTGTACGTCTCCGCGCGCGACCTTGACCTTGAGCTTGCGCCAGCCGGCGGAGGTCTTTTTCCGGTCCAGGTAGTAGCCAAGCATGTAGTAGGCCGAGGCGTCTTCGGTGGTTTCGCGGAAAGAGCGATCAATGTCGTTGCGGTTGTAGAAGGCCCTGCCGCCAGTCATGGAAGCGAAGGTCTCGAGTGTGGCAAGGGTGGAGGACTGGACAGCGGAGGCGGCCGTAATGGCCGCCGTGGGGCTGGCGCCAGCCTGGCGCGAGGTGTAGTGCTGGGTGGCATCCGGGAGGTTCATCCCGACCAAACCGCGCACATCCACCGGGTAGACGGCGATGTTGGCGTGGTTCAGCATCTCCAGGGTGCTTTCATACAGGGCCGCGGAACCGCCGGCCCCGATGAGGCCGGTGGAATCGTCGATGACGAAAGGAAAGCCGGCCGTGGCCCAGATGAGCGCTTTGCGTCCGGGGATGCCGCGGTAAGCGCGGGCGATGTGCTGGAACGATTCCAAGGTGGCGTTAATGGCGGCCGCCCGCTGGAATTTGGCGAGCTCGGTGTCGGCCTCGCGGACGAAGAAGAGCAGCTCCTGCGCTTCAGCGTCGATCCGGGGCGGCAGGCGTGACTCCGGGCGGCCCTGGATATCCGCGTTGGGATGGCTGAGCGCGTCCGCCGGCGGGGTGACGGATCCCTCCAACTGATGGAGCTGCCCGGCTACGTTGCGCAGGGCAGCGATGAGGATATTGGGGTCGCTGGTGAAGTCGTGAATGACGCGCACGCCCTTGCGATTGATGCTGATCAGGCTGATGAGCGAATCCGGCTGGACGGTTTCCGCCAGGTACTTGATGAGGGCTGCGCGGGCGCGCGTCTGGTCCAGAAACGGTGTATTCAGGCTGTCGAGGGCGATGATCATCACGCGCGGCTGCTGGCCGTCACTTTGGATCAGGTTGCTGAACTCTCCTGGGGCGACACCGACGCGGCGCACGCCTCCGGCGACCGTGCGGACCTCCTCGAAGGAAGCAATGGCCTGCTCCTTGTCGTCTTCAAGCAGAATGAAGTTGTCGCGGGTGAGCGCGGGCACATGCTTGCCCTGCTTGTCCTGGACGATGACGGGAACCAGCACCAGCTCGGAGCGGGCGGTGAACTTGATCGGCCGACTGTCGCTGAGTGCGGGGTTCCCGGTAGGAATGTCCGGCTCCGGAACGCCTCCGTCGAAGACGTCGCGGGTCAGGGTAGCGCCGCTGCGCGAAGTAATCGCTTCGCGACCGGAGGTGCTGGTGGTTCCGCGCGACCCGGCTCCCCCGGATGCGCCCCCTGTGCGTTGAGCGGTGGCCATGCCGAGGCACGAGAACACGATCCACAACACGAGCAGCGCTTTTTGTGCATCCTTTGATCTACGCATATATCAAACCTCTTGCTGGCTTGTAGAATCGGGGCCCGAAGGAGAGAAGCAGGTGTCGACGGACTGTCTGCCCTACGAAGGGATACCACATACGTCGCACCTGTTTGCGGAGTATACCTCGAATCACCACTCCGTTCGAGAGTTCTACCCTCGTTCGCCATTCTCCAAGGAATGGTTGGCCGAGGAGGCGCGCGCCGTCCGCTACGACGACGAGCGGCGACGCCGGGTGGCCGACATCCTGGAGCGGCAGAATCGGGCCTGGGGCGCCTCCCCGGCGGCCCTGGAAAGCCTGGGGCGCTTTCGCGCCGGGGCCGCGGCTGTGGTCACGGGGCAGCAGGTGGGACTGTTCGGCGGGCCGCTGTTTTCCGTCTACAAGGCCCTGACCGCCATCCGGTTGGCGGTGGAAGCGTCCCAGGCCGGCGCCGATTGCGTTCCCATTTTCTGGCTGGCCACCGAAGACCACGACCTGGCCGAAGTGAACCACGTCACCCTGCTGAATGCCGAGGGAGAGCTGGAGCGCATCGCGACCCCGTCGCATGGAGACGAGAATGCCCCGGTCGGTTCGATCCGTCTTGGGGCCGAGATCGAGGACGCCGTGCGGGCCGCGGGCCGGATCCTGGGAGAGTCGGAGGCCTACGAGTTCCTCAAGGAGAGCTACCGCCCGGGCGAGACGCTGGGCGGGGCCTTCGCGCGCCTGTTCTCACGCCTGTTCCGCGACTCCGGCATCGTGCTGGTGGATGCTTCCGATCCGGAGCTGCACCGCATCGCCGAACCGGTCTTGCGGGCGGCGGCACTGGCCGCGGCTGATCTGGACGGCGCGTTGCTGGCGCGCAACAAGGCGCTGGAAGCGCGGGGCTTCCATGCGCAGGTGAAGGTCACTCCCGAATCCACGTTGCTCTTTCAACTGCAGCAGGGCGCACGGCTGCCGGTGCACCGCGCGAACGCGGGGTTCCAGGCCGGCCGGCAGAAGATGAGCCAGGACGAGCTGCTGCGCCGCATCAGCGACCATCCGGAGGAATTCAGCGCCAATGTGCTGTTGCGCCCGGTGGTGGAGGACTATTTGCTGCCCACGGTGGCCTACGTGGGCGGTCCTGCGGAAGTGGCCTACTTCGCCCAGGCCGCTGTGGTCTATGAAGAGTTGCTGGGGAGGGTAACGACGGTCGTGCCTCGCTTCAGCGCGACATTGATCGAGCCGCGTATTCAGCGACTGCTGGATCGCTATCAGGTCTGCTTGCCGGACACCTTCCATGGCTCCGAACATTTGCAGGAGGTCCTGGCTAAACGATGTATCCCGCCCGACCTGGCTGCGCACTTTGACTCCGCTTCTCAGACCCTCGCCGGTTCCCTCGACGGCATCTCGGATTCCCTGAAGCAACTCGATCCCACACTGGTAAACGCCGCCACCAAGGCCCGCTCCAAGATGACGCACCAACTGGAACGGCTGCGGGGACGCGCGGCGCGGGCCCAGCTACGCCGCAACCAGGAAATCTCCCGCCACGCCGGGCAGCTCATGAGTTCGCTCTATCCTCATAAGGGGCTTCAGGAGCGGGAGGTCGGCGGCATCACCTATCTGGCGCGCTACGGCACGGGGCTGCTGCTGCGCCTGTACGATGCCGCGCAGTTGAACTGCGGCGGGCATCAACTGATCAACCTGTAACGAAGCAGTCGGAAAAAGGGGACCCGCTCAGCGGGCAAGCGTGGCAGCCGTAACACGCGGCCGGGGTAGAGGAGCGTCCCATCCGGTCGAACTTCTACTCCACACCGGCCTGGCGCAGGGCGTTGGCAAAACGGTGGTCAACCTCGGGCGCCATCGCACCGAGACTCTGACGTACAAGCGCGAGCGACAGCCCGGGAAGAATGCGCCGTGCTTCACGGACCATGGCGCGAGCCTCGTCGAGCTGGCCGAGTCCGACTGCGTTCATGGCGCACCAGAGGTAGCCCCAGTAGTAGCTGGGCGAGAGGGCAACCAGCCGCCGGCCCGCCGCCAGACCTTCCACATGGCGTCCCGCGTTCAAGTAGGCCCCGGATAGCACGTCATAGAAGAGAAACTCCGCCGGATCGTGAGGACTCAGCCGCATGGCGCGCTGGATGAGTTCGATGCTCTCCTCGGGCGGGTGCCCGGTCATGTGCCGCAGGTAAGCATAGACGATCAATGCAGGGGGCATGCTGGGGTTGAGATCGAGAGCGCGACCCGCCGCTTCGAGGGCCTCGTCGCCGAACCCTGCCGTCATGAGCGCAAAGGCCAACTGGGCTTGAGCCTGTGCGTCGCGGGGATCCAGGTCGACGGCCCGGCGCGCATGGGCGACGGCGGCGTCGAGCGTCTGTTGCGGAGAATCGGTCCAGGAAAAGATGAAGTCCCAGACTCCCAACTCCGCCAGCCGGGCTAGCGCTGTAGAGAAGTGCGTGTCGAGCGCGGTGGCGCGCTCGAGCAGGGCGCGCGCCAGGCCGCTGTCCTCGCGAGTGAAGCGGTAGATGAGCGGCAGGGCGCGCTGGTACAGCCCCCATGCCTCGAGGTTCTCCGGCGCGCGACGTTCAGCGATTGCATACTCGGCTCGCTGCAGGTCTCCGACCAGCGAAGCCGCAATCGCCGCGCTGATCTCGTCCTGCACGGCGAACACGTCGGTGAGCTCGCGGTCATAGGTCGCCGCCCAGACGTGCTGCCCGGTGGCCGCGTCAATGAGCTGCGCCACGATGCGCACGCGGTTGCCCGCCTTGCGTACGCTCCCCTCGACCAGGTAGCGCACGCCCAGGTCCGCGGCTACCTTCTTCACATCGACGGCCTTACCCTTGTAGACGAACGTCGAGTTACGCGCGATGACAGGGAAGGAGCGCCATAGCGACAGCCGGGTAATCAAGTCCTCAGCCAGGCCGTCAGCGAAGTACTCCTGCTCGGGATCGCCGGAGAGATTGTCGAAAGGCAGGACCGCGATGGCGGGCCGGCCGCCGAAGCCCGGGATGGCGCCCGCGTCCGTCGCTGCAGGAGCAGCGGCCGGGACCGCCTGTGAGGTCTGTCGCGCCAGCTCGCGGAACTCGTTGCCGACATCGCGTGCCGTCTGAATGCGGTGCCGCGGATCCTTCTCCAGGCAGCGCCGGATGATGCGCGCCAGATCGCCGGGCAGATTCGCCCGCGACTCGGTCACCGGCGGTGGGATGTCGCGCAGAATCGCGGAGGCCAGTTCGGCCGACGAAGTCCCGGCAAATGGGCGCCTGCCCGTCGCCATCTCGTGAAGCACGACGCCCAGTGAGAAAATGTCGGTGCGGTGGTCGAGCGGGCGGCCCGCGATCTGTTCGGGAGACATGTAGGGCACCGTCCCCAGCACGACGCCCGCCGCGGTGTCGCCCGCCGAGGTCAGCGTGGCGTCGGTGGGGTTGGCCGCGTGGTGCTCCTTTGCCAGGCCGAAGTC
>DATIGQ010000090.1 GCA_035454605.1 Terriglobales bacterium | reverse complement strand
CGCCGAAGCGAGCTCTTGCTTTGCCGTAGGTCCGCTGGAGCACGGCTATTTCTTTTCGTAGTTCTTCCACTCCGCCATGGCCATAGGCTTGTGGCCTACGGCCTGGGCGATGGACATCCTGGCATTGGGCAGCTTGTCGTCCCAGTAAAAGTGATAGATCAGACCGTCGGTGGTGGCTACGAGATCCGCCACGCCTTTGGCCTGGTCGTCGGGCATGTCCAGCACCTTCACGCGGCCGCCGGCGATCTCGATAGCGTGGTCGTGCCAGTTCTTGTTCCACGCCTTGAGGGGAACGCCGTTGCGCGTCATCGACTTGGCATAGATCCACTCGATCTGCGAGAGCATGGCGTTGGGTTCGGTGGACTCGTAGATCAGGCACACGATCTGCGGCGGATCGGGCGCGTACACCTTGCAGTAGTGGTGGTAAGGACCGTGCTCCTTGCCGTCCACCACGTGGGGAGCGACTACGTGGACGTCATAGCCATGCGACGGGCTGGCCATTGCCGCTTCCGGCGCGGGCGCAGCCGCCGACACCGGCTGCGTGGCGAGGCGGCGGGATCCAAACACAACGCCGAGCAGGAAGCAGGCGAGCAACAAGGCTGCAAGCAGGAGCGTGCGCTTCATGGAAAAGCCTCCGGTAGGGCGCCATGCGACCGGGGCGCCCCCACGCGGCCCGAAACCTTAGTCGAAGCCAGGGCGGGGGTCAACCGCAGGGTGTTGCGGAGGGCCGTTTGTCCTGGCCCAAGGCTGAGGGCAGGAAATTTCCAGAGTGCCTTCGCGGCACGGTCCCTTCGCGAGTCGGCCGGAAGGCCGACCTACCGAGCCGTGCTCCCTCCGACCGCCCTGCGTGTGTTCCGGCCTCGATGCATCGTGCGCTACCCTGAGGGCATCTTTCCCCTAGGGGAGTGGAACGCACTCATGGCACGCATCGCGGGAATCGAAGAGAAGCAGGCGCCCTGGCTCATCCGCATGGTCATGGGCAAGGTGCGCAAGATGATGGGCAAGGACCTGACGCCGATGAAGATCCAGGCGCGGGTGCCGCGCGTCTTCTGGGTCAATTTCCTCACCGAGCTCTTGCTGGGCCAGAGGACGAAGGTCCCTTTGCGCCTGCGCACGCTTATCCAGATCCGCACCGCGGCGCGCGTGGGTTGCCCGTTTTGAATGGACATCAATTCTGCCGTAGGCAGAACCAACGGGCTCACCGATGACGAGATTGCACGCATCTTGAGCGGGAGTGAAGAAGGCTTCACAGAACCTGAGCGGCTGCTCTTGCGCCTGGCTGACCAGCTCGCCGCCACGCCCGCCAATGTCTCCGATGACCTCTTTGCCGCGCTGCGCGCGCACTTCACGGAGGAGCAGTTGATCGAATTCGCCGCTGCCGCCGCCCAGGAAAACTATCGCGCCCGCTTCAATCGAGCATTCGACGTGGGCAGCGACGGGCTGTACTGCGTGATTCCAGCGAAAACTGCTGCAGATTGATGACCGGGATAACTTTCTGTGTAAAGATTCCGCTTGTATGCACCAACCTATGGAGCCGGCAAGGTTGAATGTGATCTTGGCCCGTTCAGCGCCAGTCGCCGTTGTTTTCCGTCGTGGGCCGTCAAAGTGGGTTGAACTAATCAAATGGCAGACGGATACAGACACTTTTGATTTTGGTCAATGGTTTCACGGCAGGATCTACGCTTGGCGTTCGGATCTCTCTCCGGATGGCACCATGCTCATCTATTTTGCAGCGAAGTGGAACCGCCGTAGTATCGCGGAATCGGACACGTTTCTGGAAGATCGAGAGCATTTGGCAACCAGAGTCATAGAACGATTGGCGGGTTTGCGAAAAAGAGTTGGCCGTTCACGCTCACCGCGGAGCGATGACAGGTATACGCACGCATGGACTGCAATCAGCAGGCCGCCGTTTCTAACCGCTCTGGCACTTTGGGCGAAAGGAGATTGCTGGCATGGTGGCGGTCTATTCAAAGATGCCAAGACTGTCTGGCTCAATCATCGCCCGAATGTCGCTGTGCCTCACCGGCTGCACAAGCCCAAGGGACTGAAGGTATTACCAAATCCGAAAGCCGCTGGTGAGGATTACCCTGTGTACTCAAGGCGTCTGATTCGAGACGGATGGATGCTCAAACAGGAAATCGGTGGCGAGTGGAGAGGAGCCCTTTTCGATACGACAGCGGCTGAAATATGGGAAAAGGCAGATGCCACAGGCCGGTTTCTTCTGAGATGGACTCGAACGTATGACACCCGATTTCGTGAATCCTTTTCCTTAGTTGAACGGAACTCGAAGCGAGAGCTCATCGACCTTCAGACAGCGGACTGGGCAGATTGGGACCATCGCGGGCGCTTGAGTTTTTCCCAGGACGGCAAGCTGCTTTCGGCGTCGATTGCCAACGGAAACCAGTTTGAGACGCGCGAACTCGCCGATTTCAATGACCGAAAACCAGAGGCGCTAGGAACACCAGAATGGGCCAAGCGATGGTAGTGACACTGGCGTTCACAGCGGTATGTTCCCGTGTTTCTTGGGCGGGTTCTTGTCGCGCTTGTTCTCCAGCATCTCCAGCGCGTCGATGATCTTTTTTCGCGTCTCGCCAGGGCGGATGACGGCGTCCACGTAGCCGCGCTCGGCGGCGATGTACGGATTGGCGAAGCGCTCGCGGAATTCCTCCACTTTCTGGGCCCGTAACGCGGCCACGGCGGCTTCGCCGGTCAGACCGTTGAATCCTTCCTTGGCGGCGCGGTCGAATTCGCGCTTGTACACGATGTTCACCGCGCCCTCCGGGCCCATGACGGCGATCTCGGCGGTGGGCCAGGCGTAGTTCAAGTCGGTGCGGATGTGCTTGGAGGCCATGACGCAGTACGCGCCGCCGTAGGCCTTGCGGGTGATCACGGTGACCTTGGGCACGGTGGCTTCGGCAAAGGCGTAGAGCAGCTTGGCGCCGTGGCGGATGATGCCGCCGTACTCCTGATTGGTACCGGGCAGGAAGCCGGGAACGTCCTCGAACGTCACCAGCGGGATGTTGAAGGCGTCGCAGAAGCGCACGAAGCGCGCGCCCTTGACGGAGGCGTTGATGTCGAGCACGCCGGCGAGAAACGCCGGCTGGTTGGCCACGATGCCCACGGGCCGGCCGTTCATGCGCGCGAACCCCACCACGATGTTCCTGGCATAGTGCTCGTGGACTTCGAAAAAGTAGCCGTCGTCCACCACCCGCTGGATGACGTCCTTGATGTCGTAGGGCAGGTTCGACTCGGCGGGCACGATGCGGTCCAGCTCTTCGTCGGCGCGGTCGATGGGGTCGGAGCACGGCCGTCGCGGCGCGTCCTCCAGGTTGTTCGACGGAATGAAGCTCAGCAGCTCGCGGATCAGCGACAGGCACTCGGCGTCGTCGTGGGCCACGAAGTGGGCCACACCCGAGGTCTCGTTGTGGGTCATGGCGCCGCCGAGCTGTTCTTTCGTGACTTCTTCGTGCGTGACGGTCTTGATGACATCCGGGCCAGTCACGAACATGCACGCCGTCTTTTCCACCATGAGGATGAAGTCGGTAATGGCCGGCGAGTACACCGCGCCCCCGGCGCAGGGCCCCATGACGGCGGAGATCTGCGGAATCACGCCCGAGGCCAGCGTGTTGCGCAGGAAGATATCGGCGTAGCCGCCCAGCGACATGATGCCTTCCTGGATGCGCGCCCCGCCACTGTCGTTCAGCCCGATGACGGGCGCGCCCACGCGCATGGCCAGGTCCATGATCTTGCAGATCTTCTGCGCGTTGGCCTCGGAGAGCGAGCCGCCGAACACGGTGAAGTCCTGCGCGAAGGCGAACACCAGGCGCCCCTCGATGCGGCCGTAGCCGGTGACGAAGCCGTCGCCCAGGACTTTCTGCTCCTGCATGCCGAAGTCGGTGGAGCGGTGGGTGACCAGCTTGTCGGTCTCTTCGAAGGTTGCGTCGTCGAGCAGGAACTCGATGCGCTCGCGCGCCGACATCTTGCCTTCTTTGTGCTGGCGCGCGCGGCGGTCTTCGCCGCCGCCGGCTTCCGCCAGTGCGTCGCGCTTTTTCAGCTCAGCAAGTTTCTGTTCCAAATCCATGCGGGAAGGATTATAGCCACAGAGGCACGTGGTTCTACGGCAACGCCTGGTTGGGTTCCCAGCGATACTTCTTGC
>DATIGQ010000089.1 GCA_035454605.1 Terriglobales bacterium | reverse complement strand
TAGGCAACAGGTTACTTCCGGTGACGGTGAAGCCTACCACGCCCTGGCCCTGAGCGTTAACCGCCAGGGCGGGGAAGATCAGATCCTGGCCGGCTACTGCCAACTGCCCCTGCTGGTCGCGGCGCTGGCCTGGGCCCCCTTTGAATGCCATCCACGATCAGCTAAGCGTCGAACTGCCACGACAATTCCGCGAACTCGTGGAGATTGACGCTGGAGTTCACCTACCCTTCGCGGCCAAGAATCTGGCGGACTTTTTCGAGGAGCACTTCTGGAGAGACGGGCTTTTGCAGAAATGTCGTGCCCTCGACCAGCGCACCCCTGCGGCTGAGAGCATCGTCCGCATAGCCGGAGACGTAAAGCACGTTCATCTCGGGTCGCAGACCCCGTAGTTGGTAGGCCAACTCCGGCCCACTGATGCCGGGCATGATGACGTCGCTGATCAGCAGATGGATGGGACCGCGGTGCTGCCGGGCGATCTCCAGGGCCTCAGCGGAATGCGCCGCCAGGAGCACGAGATAGCCCTGGTTGCTCAAGATCTCACGCAGGAGCTCCCGCACGGCTGGATCGTCTTCCGCCACCAGGATGGCTTTGATTCTGCTTCTCGCCCGGCTCATGCTACGCGTGGCCTCGCGCGCGACCCGCTAGGATGAGGCGCCATCGCCGGCAGAGATTCCCTGCAAGGCGCGAACCAGGTCCTCCAGGGGGAACGGTTTCTGAAGCAATGTGGAGCCGGGTCTGAGCATGCCCTGGGAGAGGACGGTGTCGCCGGTGTATCCCGAGGTGAAGATGATGCGGACCTGGGGGAAGAGTTCGGCGATCTGATGCGCCAGCTCGGGACCGGTTATGCCGGGCATGACGATATCCGTCACGAGAGCCTGAATAGGCCCCTGATGCTGTCTGGCAAGTTGCAAAGCTTCGCTTCCGTTGGATGCGGTCAGCACGTGGAAACCGCGGAGTTGAAGATAGTCGGCGGCGGCGGCGCGGACCGCGTCCTCGTCCTCCACCAGCAGGACGGTCGTGCCTTCCACCGGCGTCGCAGCAGGTGCAGCTTCCACCGCCTCTTCCTCGATCCCGGCCTGGATGCGGGGCAGATAGATCTTGAATGTCGTGCCCTTGCCGGGCTCGCTGTAGACCCAGATGGAGCCGCCGCTCTGCTTGACGATGCCGTAGACGCTGGAGAGACCGAGGCCGGTGCCGCGGCCGATCTCCTTGGTAGTAAAGAAAGGCTCAAAGATGCGCGCGCGGGTTTCCGCGTCCATGCCCATGCCGGTGTCACTCACGGCCACCATGACGTGGCGGCCGGGGCGGCTTCCGACGTGGTTCCGGATGTAGGCCTGGTCCAGCTCGGTTTCCGAGGTCTCGATGGTCAGGGTCCCGCCCCGCGGCATGGCGTCCCGGGCGTTGGTGGCCAGGTTCATGATGACCTGCTCGAACTGCGAGGAGTCCACACGGACACGTCCAATGCCAGGCTGAAGGATCATCTTGACCTTGATGTCCTCGCCGATGAGGCGAGGCAGTATCTCGCCGATCTCGGTCAGCAGCTCATTGACGCTAAGCACACGGGGCGCCAGCACCTGGCGGCGGCTGAAGGCCAGCAGCTGACGGGTAAGCTGGGCGCCGCGCTGGGCCGCCTTGAGGATGGATTCGGCATGCTTGTGAAGCCGATCGCCCTGCGCGAGACGCTCCAGCAACATGGCCGCGTAGCTCTGGGTGATCATCAGGATGTTGTTGAAGTCGTGCGCCAGGCCACCGGCGAAGGTTCCCACCGCCTCCATCTTCTGGGCCTGCTGAAACTGCTCTTCCAGCTTACGTCGCTCGGTGATGTCCTCCAGAATGCCCTCGAAGCCTGCTACCTCTCCACTTGAGTCGTGCAAGGTCCTTCCGCCCACGCGCACGGTGATTGCCGTCCCATCCTGGCGTTTCAGGTTCACTTCGGATCCGGTGAAGTGGTCAAAGCTGCGGGCGCGCTCGATGATCTCGTGACGATCTGCCGGGTCGCAATACACGTCGGTGGAAAGCCTCAGGCCCAGGACCTCCTCTTTGGAGCGGTAGCCCAGCATGTTGACGAGTGCGGGATTCACGGAGAGGAAGCGGTCATCTTCGATGCTGGAGACATAGATGGCGTAGGGGGCGTTCTCCACCAGGGAGCGGTAGTTCGCTTCTGACTCCGCCAGGGCCCTCTCGGCCCGCCGCCGCTCGGTAATGTCGGTTGCCAGGACGAGCCGGGCGGCTTTTCCTTTCCACTCGAAGGCATGGGAACTGATCAGCACATCGCACACGGTGCCATCCTTCTTGCAATGCCGCCATTCGGACGCAGAAAGGCTCTCCTGGCGCTCCGCTTCACGCGCGCTTTCGATGACCCTCGGCGCGTCTTCGGACGGCCGGATGTCCGCGATGGTCATGTTCAGGAACTCACCCTGCGAATAACCGTAGCGGTCTACGGCCGCGTCGTTGACGGCCAGGAAGCGCAACGTCTCCTGGTCATAGACCCACATGGGCTGCGGGCTTCTCTCGAAGAGCAGGCGGTAGCGCTCTTCCGCGCCCCCCAGTGCGGCCCGTGTGGATCGAAAGGCGGCGACAAATCCGATGAGCAGGAGGGCCGCCGAATCGAAGGCAAGCAGTCGGATCGCGTCCTGGCGCTCGATACCCAGCGAACCGGCTGGTTCCATAATGAAATACGCAGTAGCCAGCGTGCTGAGAAACATGCCCAGAACGCCGCCGAGCCAGCCTCCGAACCAGGCACTGATTACGATTGAGGCGGTGAAGAAGGGAAAGAAGGGCTCTTCCCTCGCTCCGGGTATGAAGGAGGTAAGCAGCACAGCCACGGCGGTGCCCGGCAAGGTAATGCCGTACCGAAGGGCCTGCCGGTATTGGGGCTCCGCGAGCATGGCACTCAAAACGACCTGACTCCCAGTCGCTTCAACCGGATTCTGACGGGTGTTCTACTGCTTTCTTACTCGGGGCCCTTTTCTGTTTCGAATCGGAACAACCGGAGAACGCGGCACCGGCGACGGGCCGACTCGCATCTCGTTCCGTAAGTCGCTAAATTCTTTCGCAAGTATCAGTTGGAGGCAATCCGTAATAGTACGGATTCCTTCGCATGCCATCCTGCGATCGTCCTCCGCGGACCAGCCTTGAGGTCCTATAATCTTTGACGCCCCGGTAACGACCCTTGGTTTTCCCGGCCTGTTCCGTTTTTGGAAGGACTTTCCGTTCCGGCACGGAAGCAGCGGGGCAACCCGATAAGGCGGACCGAAGGCAGAGCTGAAGATGTCAGCCAAGCCGATTCCCGAGCCTCCGGCAGAGCGGCGCGCGGTTTCCCAACAACGCCGATCTGCGGATCAGCAGCTTCTTTATCAAGCCAATCTGGTGGAAAACGTCAACGATGCCATCCTGGCTGCCGAGCTTGACCTGCGACTGACCCACTGGAACCGGGCAGCCGAGCAGATTTACGGCTGGAAAGCCGGGGAAGTCCTGGGCCGCTATGGGCCGGATGTGCTGGGAACCGTGATCCCGGGCCGCAGCCGTGCCGAGGTCTACGAGGAACTGTGGCGCTGCGGCCATTGGTCGGGCGAGGCCGTCCAGCGGCGCAAAGACGGGTCGCGGGTGCACATCGAAGCCAGGATGTTGGCCCTGTACGACGCTGACGGAAGCATCGTCGGACTGGTGACGGTGAACCGCGACATTACGGAGCGCAAACGGGCAGAAGAGGCGCTGGCGGAAAGCGAGCGCAAGTTCCGGGCGGTAGCGGAGATGGCGCCGGCGGCGGTGTGCGTGTTCGACGGGCGCAAGTTCGTGTATGCCAACGCCTCAGCCGAGCGAATTCTGGGATATCCGCGCGCCGAGCTGTTGAGCATGGATCCGCGCCGGCTCGTGCACCCGGATTTCCTGCCCGAGGTCGAGGCGCGAGCCTTCGCACGGCTCCGTGGAGAGCCAGTACCTTCCAAATACGAACTGCGCCTCGTGCGCCAGGACGGCTCGGTACGCTGGGTTGAGATGAGCGCGGGGTTGATCAAGTGGGACGG
>DATIGQ010000088.1 GCA_035454605.1 Terriglobales bacterium | reverse complement strand
GCGCGCGGTCGAAATCACCGATGCCGAACACTTCTCGCTGGGCCCGAGTCATGATTTGTTCACGATCGACGCCAACCTGCCCGAGTTCGACGTGGCCCCGGATGGCAAGCGCTTCCTCATCCAGCGCGCGGGCCCGGGCGCGTCCCCGCCCATCAGCCTGGTGCTGCACTGGGAGAGGCTGGTGGAGAAGTAGGGTCGTCCCTACGGGACTTGGGGCGTCAATTTCGCTTCCCGGCGCTAAGGCGCTGGGCTACGATGCGTCGCCTGCGGGGCTTTGTTCTTGCCTCCCCGTTCCTTACCCACCGGGCGATGCTGGCTCCGCGCAGGGCCTCGAAGTAACCTCGTCGCCGGTTACTCCAACGCACCAAGTTAACCAATAGCCCGAAGGTGGCGGGCGGGGCTGGGGGCCATTGGCGGCATGGTAATCTCAATCTGCTCTGCGGTTTTCGCTGCCACCTTCGCGTGACAGTGAAAAAGAACAATTTCCGGCGGCTGCTCGGAACCTTCGAGACCCTCGCCGACCTTGGTCCGGAACTGACCGCGGAACGGGACTTTCCCGAGACCGCGCGCGTCATGCTTACCCTTCTCCTGGAAGCCCTGGGAGCGCGCGAAGGGGCGCTGTTCACTTACAGCGACAAGCCTGCCCTGCTGGCCTCGGTGGCGTGGCACGGCTTCGCGCTTTTCCCGGAGGCGGCGGTCATCCCGCTGCTGCCGCGGCACGTGCATGCGCTGCAAACGGCGCGCACCCCGCAGGCCCTGACCCCGAAGAGCTGCGACAACTTCCTGAGCTCGAACGGCAACGTGGCGCCGGAGCTGTTCAAGTGCATCGCGCCGCTGCGCGTGGGCTCTAAGCTGGTGGGCATGCTGGCGCTGGGACGGCGCGACGCCGACGCGGTGTACGAAGGCGATGAATTCGACGCCCTGGGCCTGATGGCCAACTACATCGCCCTGGCGGTGCACAATCACAGCCTGAGCCAGTCCCTGCAGCATCGCATCGCGGAGAACCTGCGCCTGCTGGCCTCGCTGCACAGCTTCTACGACCAGACGCTGGAGGCCTTCGCCAGCGCCATCGACGTGAAGGACGTGCACACGCACGGGCACTCGCTGCGCGTGGGGCGCTACGCCGCCGGCATCGCTACCAGCCTGGGCATGGACGAGACCGAGGTCAGCGGGCTGCGCGCCGCCGGCTACCTGCACGACATCGGCAAGGTCACCGTGGACAAGTACATCTTCGCCAAGCCTACGGCGCTGGGGCCGGAAGAGTTCCGGGAGATGGCCGACCACACCATCATCGGGCACAAGATCGTGAGCGGGGTGGAGTTCCCGTGGCCCAAGATCGCGGACGTGGTGCGCTGGCACCACGAGCGCTCGGACGGCTCGGGGTATCCCGATCGCCTGCGCAACGACGACGTGGTGGTGCCGGTGCGCATCACCGGCGTGGCCGACACCTTCGACGCCATGACCAGCCCGCGACCCTACCGGCAGCCGCTCTCGGTGGGTGAGGCCATCAGCGAGATCGTGCGCCTCTCGCCGCAGAAGTTCGATCCCAACATCGTGCAGGGCCTGCTAGTGCAGGTGCGCCGCGACGCCACCGGGCGCAACCGTCCCACCTTCCTCGATGAGCGCCTGGAGTGCAACATCGCCCCGACGGACGTAGACCAGGTGGCCGCCGCACTCAACTACCGCATCAACAAGGGCCGCGTGTACTCGGCCTGACCTTCTCCTTCAACGCAGAAACGGCTCAGATCGCGGAAACAGAGTCCATCCGCGAGATGGCGTTTGTGCTCGACCTGCCGGACGTGAACACTCATGAACTGAGGCGCACGAGTGCTTTCCGCCGACTCCAAGATTCGCATACGCACCGCTGCCCCAACGGAAGCGGCGGCAATTGCAGCCATCCTGTACGAGAGCTTCCTGGAATACAAGCCTATCTACACGCCGGAGGGATTCGCCGCCACGACGCCGCCGGCAGCCGAGATCGAGCGGCGGTTTGACGAAGGACCGATCTGGGTGGCGGTCGGCGAAGGCGCCATCGTGGGAACGGTGAGTGCGGTCTTAAAGTCGGGCCGGGTGTACGTGCGCAGCATGGCTATCCTGCCGGCGGCGAGGGGTCACGCGATCGGGCGGCGGCTCTTGGAGCTCGTCGAGCAGTGGGCGCAGGAACACGGGCACCGCGAGCTTTTCTTGTGCACAACACCATTCCTCGACCGAGCGATTCGCCTCTATGAAGGCCATGGCTTCCGGCGCAGCCAGGAAGGGCCACATGAGCTGTTCGGGACGCCGCTGTTCACGATGGTGAAGCGGTTGTGAAACGCCGCGTCGCATTCAGGAATACATTTCCGGATACAGTCGGCGGGCGCAATCCGGACAGATGCCATGGCTGAACTCGGCTTCGGAGCGCTCGCGGATGTAGTTCTCCATGGGGCTCCATTTCCCCTGCTCGTCGCGAATCTTCTTGCAAGAGGCGCAGATGGGCAGCAGGCCGCGCAGGGTCTTGACTTCGGCGAGCATGGCCTCGAGTTCGGCCGTGCGCTCACGGACCTTGTCCTCCAGGCCGGCGGCCAACGCCTCCAGTTCCTGGTTCAAGCGATTGCGCTCCGCCAGATTCTGCTCCAATTCGTGGTAGGAACGGAGGAGATTGACGGCCATGCCGGAGAATTCGGCGGAGAGATGCGCCACCTCCGCGGGCATCCCCGGGGAGGCCTCGAGCGGCGGGGACTCGGTCCGGGAAACCAATTGCAATCCGCGCACGTGGTCCACGAGATGGTCGAGCGGGCGCAGCACGCGGTTCGCAGCGGCGCGCGCGAAAACGATGGAGAAAGCAATGCCGGCCAGCGCCACCATGAGGGTCGCCAGGTAGTAGCGATCGACTTCCGGCGTGTGCTCGTGGGCATAGAAGCGCCAGTGCAGCACACTCAGGCCGAGCACCGGGACGGTGGTGGCCAGAACCAGAACATTGAGAAAGTAGAAGCGGAGCGTACGTAGCTGTTCCGCTACCGGAGCGCCGGCGACCCAGCCGCGCATCACGGCAATCCCGACTACAAGTTCGGCCAGCAGAACGTTGAGCAAACCGTTGAGCGGCGTGGTCGCAAGAATGAACCACGCGGCGGGCTGCGGCTGGCGCAGCACGACGACGTAGGTGAAGTAGAGCAAGGGAGCGCCGGCGAGCGCCCAGTAGAACAGGTCGGCAGCCAGGGGCATCCAGCGGCGGCGTACCAGGAAGCCGACTGCGGCGGCTTCCAGCACGAAGGGCAGCACGGCATGAGGATGACCCCACAGAGTGAGCGTCCGCGATGCCGCCAGAGCGGCCGCCAGCGCTCCCCAGTAGGGGCCATAGAGCAGAGCCACGGCCAGCGGTAAGATGCCACCGAGAATCAGCGATCCGCCGGCAAAGAGTGGAACGCTCCAGGAGTTCAGGGCAAAGCCGAGTATTCCCGCGGCGAGACTAACAAGGACGGTCTTTCTTTGCTCGTCGGACATGCTAACGCTCCGCCGCCACGGCGGCTTGGAGCAGCGCACCGCCGGGCACGAAGCCAGGCTCTGACTCCGTACGCAGGGATTCGCTCATGGGATTGTCTGGCGGCCCAACCGCGCGCGGATTATATGCCCGGCGGGGCGGAAGCTCGAAACGGCGGAGCTGCGTCAGCGGCGGAGAATGCTCTCGATCTGCCGGGTGTGGTTGATGTCGTGGCCGGCGAACATGGTGGCGACTCGGGCCACGGTCTCCTTGCCGCGTTCGGCGTGCATGCCGTACATGTGCCACTGCCGAGGCTTGAGGGAGCGCAGCAACAACAGGTTGCTGCGACGCAGAGCAGAAAACAGCTCCAGCGACTGCCTGGGATCCCGCCGCGCATAGTTGCCGACCTTCGCCCACTTCTCCTGGTCAAAGGCCTGGATGGGTGTGCCGCCAGCGCTGAGGATCATGCGCACGCGGTATCCTCCGACCATCTCCGACTCGGCCAAGTGAGCGAGAATCTCCGCCACCGACCACTTGCCGGGAGCGGGCCGGCGAAAGAGCTGCGCGCGGCTGCGCCCGCGGATCAGGCGCGCCAAACGCCCGGGCGTGGCCTGCTGCACTTCGAGTGGATTGCGGCCTTCCACGTAGCCCAGGATGCGCCGTATGTACTGCTGTACCGTTTCCGCCATATGCGTTTCACCTTAGCCGCAAGTGCTCGCGAACGCTATCCGGTTCTTGCGCCCGAATCCGGGTCTTTTTGCGGCCGACCTCCCTGATAACTACCTTTTTCTGCGCGCTTCTTCGACCACTTCCCGTGCTTCGGTGTCGAAGACGGAACCCATCACTTCCATCTCCTCGCTGCCTTCCTTGTTGCTGGCGGAGGACGCCAGCCGCGGCGTGCTTTGGCCCGTGAGGAACAGGCGGAAGTCCACCGCGGCTTCGTACTTGCCGGTTCCCAGACCGGTTGCGGCGCCGAAGAGCCCGCCCACCTTGCCGGGCGCCTTCAGCCGGGTAAGGTTGGTGTAAAGGATGAAGTCACAATTCTTTCTGCGGGCCTCCGCCTGTATGTCATCGGGACTGGTTGCGTCGAGAGGAACCGCCTCCGCTTCGTAGCCACGAATCTGCTCCATCAACATTTCGCGCGCTTGGGCGAGGTCGGCGGAACTCTTGGCCTTGTTCTCGAGGCGAACCACGCCAATGCGCAGCACGCCGCCACCTTTGCTCTGTGCGGGATGGTACGCTCCGGCCGCAGCGGTGGCTGCCGCCATATCTTCTTCACTCACCTGGCCCTTCATGGCCTGGGCCATCATGGCGCCCATATCGGGCGCGCACATCAGTTGCTGAAAGCTCGAGACTTCACGGTAGCCGGCGGGAAGGTCAAACAGGGCCGGGTCGAGCGTGGCGCGGGAGAGTTCAAGCGTCTCCGTGGAGGTGGTGAAGGACTGGCCGCCGGCCGTCATGGTCCGGGTTTCCTTGAGCGGATAACCCAACTGGCCGGCACCGGAGCGGCGGAAGCGCATCTTATCCTGGCACTCCGGCTTCTGCGGCGGCGCGACGCTCCGCGCGGAGGCGCGCGCCGCCGCCGTGTGGCAGGTCAGGCCGACGGAGACATTGGCGTACCAGCCATCGGTCTCCATGCTGAACTTCTCCTTGGCGCACGCATCGGGCGAGGGCTCGCTGCGCATGGAGCTCTTGATGTGCCGGGCGCTGAACTCGAACATCTGCTGGCGCTCGCCCGTGTCGGTGACGGTGTTGGTGAAGGTAACCACGCCGCCGCGTGGGGCGGCCGAGGACTTGGCGGCAGGCTGACGCGCGGAAGCAGGCTCCGAGGCGGCTTCTGCGCCCGTCTCGTCCTCGTCGCCGAACGGCGTCACCAGGTAGACCTTGCAGGCGTTGTTGATCTGAATCTGGCGCTTCTGGTCGCACTGCAGGACGGTGGTCACCGACATGCCAGGGCCGTAGCTCTGCTCACTGCGCTGGCGCGGGCCCTTGATGTACACCGTGCTTTCGCTGGTATGGCCGGCCATGGTGTTGCGCGTTTTCACCTTGACGTCGGCAAGCGCGACCGGCAGTTGTGCGGCCAGAAACAGGGCAAACACGGCCCAGGCAAACCTTCTCATGCGTCAACCCCCTTGGAGCACAGGCTAGACAGTCTGCCACAACCGGCAGCGGTTTGGCAGTGCGGAGCTCAGGAACCGGCGGGAGCGGGAAAACGCTGGTGGATGGCTGCGACCAGGGCGCGGTCGGCACGCAGGGAAACAATCTCCAGCGGCGAGAAGCTGCGACGCCACGCCAGATAGAAGGTCGCCATCAACAACACGCCGGTGATGGCGAAGTTGGGCCAGGAGTTGAGTGCCCACTGTCCGCTCCAGGTCCATTCCCAGGAGGAGAACGGCAGGAAGTACGGAATGGGCCACGGATCGCCGTCGGGCCCGCGCGCGCCCAGCACGTCGCAGAGCAGATGCAGGTGGAAACTGAGGAATACCAGCAAGGCCGTTTTGAAGCGCTGGCGCGCAATGGCAAAGGCGATCAGCGCCACCGCCAGCGCGAAGAAGACGTTGTGCAACATGTGGTGGTAGTCGGAGAACCAGGTGATGGGGTGCTGGGTGCCGGCGGTCAGGACCTCGGGTACCGCGCCCAGACCGTCCACGTCGGGGATAACGCCCGCGATGGCGACGGCGGCACGCTCGCGTCGGTCCAGCCGGGCGGAGTTGGCCACCATCCAGCCAAACAGGAAATGCGTGATGGGGCTCATGGGGATTTGGTGATTGCTTGATTTGGTGATTGGGTGATTTGCAAACCGCCCTTACACCTCCACGAACACGTCCTCCCCTTCGACCTTCAGGGGATAGACGGCGACCTTGGCGGCCGGATTGTGTGTGGCTTCCCCGGTCTTGGGGTCGTACATCCAACCGTGCCATGGGCACACGATCTTGCCTTCCACGATGATGCCCTGCCCCAGCGGGCCTCCGCGGTGCAGGCAGACGTTGTCCAGCGCAGTCAGATTGCCTGCCACGTTGGCCACGCAGATGGTGCGCTCGCCGCAGGGGAATTCGCGGGCCTCGTCGGCGGCGGGCAGGTCGGCCTTGGCGGCAATCTTCACAAACTCGGCCATGAACGTGTCCCTCTGAGAACTGAGAACCGGGAACTGAAAACTATTTCGGTTGCAGGGTCTGGGCGATCATCACCTGGCGCTTGAAGTTCTCCACCATGTTCTCCTCCAGGCGCACTTCCGTGGGGCGTTTGGCCAGGGTCATCTGGTCGATCTTGTCCTGCAGCTTGAGCAGGGCGTAGAACAGGTTCTCCGGGCGGGGCGGGCAGCCGATGACGTACACGTCGGTGGGCACGATTCGGTCCACACCCTGCAGCACCGCGTAGGTGTTGAAAGGCCCGCCGACCGAGGAACAGGCGCCCATGGAAATGCACCACTTGGGATCGGGCATCTGCGCCCAAATGCGCTGGATGACCGGCGACATCTTCAGGGTCACGGTACCGGCGACGATCATCAGGTCGCTCTGCCGCGGGCTGGGCCGGAAGACCTCGGAGCCGAAACGCGCGATGTCGAACCGCGCCGTCGAGGAGGCGATCATCTCGATGGCGCAGCAGGCCAGCCCGAAGGTCATGGGCCAGAGCGCGGACTTGCGCGCCCAGTTGAACACGTAGTCCACCGTGGTGATGAGGAAGTTCTTCTCGAACTTGTTTTGCAGCCAGGCCATAATCTTTCAGAGCAACGCGATCATTTCAGAAGCACCATGCTTGTGAACCGGGATCCCTCGCTGCGCTCGGGATTGCGCCTGTGGGCTCCCGGCCGCCAGGGCGGCCTCACGCCCACAAACCGGCTCAACTTGTTCTGCAGCCAGGCCATGGCGCTAGAGGAGTTCTTCGCCTCCCAGGAAACGAGTCTATGGGCGGGGCAAAAGAGTGTCAACCGGCTGTCCCACTTGCTCCGTCTGCGCTGCTCTGATAGAAATTGCGCCTCTTCTGTTCTGATCCGGAGCGCGTATGGACCTGACCCGACGCAGATTCCTCGAACTCACCGGCAGCGCCGCCGCGGCGGCCTTCGCCAATGAACTCTTCGGCCTGCCCGAACTGAACGCGCAAAACAGCGGCGGCAAGCCTTCGGCGGCACTTTCCGAGCTGGGCGAAGTGGCGCTGAAGCAAGCCAAGAAGCTGGGCGCCACCTACGCCGATATCCGCATCAACCGCTACCGCGACCAGGTGGTGGCGCTGCGGTCCACGCCCGACGTTGCCAACGGCAAG
>DATIGQ010000087.1 GCA_035454605.1 Terriglobales bacterium | reverse complement strand
TCGACCGTGTAGCGGATGACGTTCTCGAAATCCGCGCCCAGCAATTCGCGCAGGCGGGTGAGATCCATCAAGTAGGAACTGGTGATGTAGGGCATGGCCTCCGGGGGCACGGCCGAGATGCCGAGATTCCACATCAGGGAGAGAACTTTTCTGACGCCCCACCGGCCGGGCACGCGCACCATGCGGTTGTTGCCGATCTGAAGACAGCGCTCCAGCGTGAGCGGCTCGCCCCGTCCGGCGACGTTCACAGTCGTCACCGGTGGGCCGGGATCAGTGCGCCGGAGGATCCAGGCGATGAGCCGCGCCACATCATCCACATGCACAAACTGGAAGCGTATCTTCAGATACCGGTCGCCGAAGGGCACGGGGAAAGGCAAACGCCAGCCGCGCGTGCGCATCCAGGCTCCGAGTCGGCCCGCGCCGCTGGGCGTGCCGCGGAATCCCCCCACCAGGTAGTTCTCCACGCTCGCGCCGGCGAAGATGTGCGGTCGCAGCACCCAGGTGCTGCAGGCCCCCAGCCAGAAGGCGCGCTGGCGCACCACTTCGTCGGCTTCATGCTTGTGCACGGCGTAGGGAAGGGTGTGGCCGGCAAGCGGAAAGTCCTCGGTGACCATGCCCGGCAGGTCGGAACCGTAGGCGGAAACGCTGCTGGGATAGATGAAGCGGCGCACGGCGCCGCCGCTGCGGTTGTATTCGGCGATGGCCTCCATCACCCGCGCTGTTCCCGCCACGTTGATGCGCCACATGGGATCGAGTTCAAGCACGCCGGCGCGCTGCGGGTCGATGACAAAGGCAAGGTGCACCACGGCGGACGGGTTGGTTTCCCGCAGCAGGGAGACAAGTTGCGGACAGGAAGCCTCGTCCCCCAGGTCGATGACCTCGAAGCGCGTAATCGGCATGTCCGCCGGCGCCTCGAACATGTCCACGCCCACGATGTGGAAGTCAGAAAGCTGCGGAACCAGGCGCCGGCCGAGGTTGCCGGCCACCCCGGTGACGAGAACGGTGGATGCGGAAACCGGGGGCATCAGGGAAAGAGGCCATCCTAGCACAGGGCTTGGTGCGGTGGCCGTGCCGGCGCTAGCCCCGGAAGCGTTGCCAGCGGATAATGGTTCGTCGTGCCGGCAACGATCCAAGCCGAGAAAAGTCCCGCGCCTGCGGCGCCGACCGACCCCGCCATGGAGGTCATGCGGCGCGAAAAATACTCGGTGGCTCGCGCCTCGGTGTTCGCCGCGCTGGTCATCACTGTGGGCAAGCTGGTGGTGGGCATCACCTCCGGCAGCCTGGGCATCCTTTCGGAAGCCGCCAGCTCGGGGTTCGACCTGGTCATGACGGTGATGACGCTGCTCTCGGTGCGCGTCTCAGACAAGCCCGCCGATCTCGACCATCAATACGGGCACGGCAAGTTCGAGAACCTCTCGGCGTTCATCGAGACCGCGTTCCTGCTCCTGGCCTGCGCCTGGATCGTGTGGGAGGCCATCGGCCGGCTGTTCCTGCGCGAAGTGCACGTGGAGCCGTCGGTGGCGGCGTTCGCGGTGCTATTCGTGAGCATGGTGATTGACTGGTGGCGCTCGCGCGCCCTGCTGCGCGTAGCGCGCAAGTACAACAGCGAGGCGCTCGATGCCGACGCGCTTCACTTCCGCACCGACATCTGGCAGGTGGGCGTCGTCATGGTGGGGCTGGCGCTGGTGGGACTGGCCGACCGTCTGGAGATGCCGTGGCTGCGCAAGGCCGATCCCATTGCGGCGCTGGTGGTGGCGGGACTGATCCTGTTCGTCAGCGGGCGGCTGGCGCGGCGGACGCTGGACGCGCTGCTCGACGCCGCTCCTCCCGGAGCGCGCAACCGCATTCTGGACGAAGTGGCGCAGGTCGAGGGCGTGCTCGAGGTGGACCGGGTCCGCATCCGGCGCGCGGGCAACCGCTACTTTGCCGACCTTTCCGTGGGCATGGCGCGCAACGTCACCTTCCAGCGCTCCGAGCAACTGGTGGACGAAGTCACGGCCGCGGTCGAGCGGGTGCTGCCGGACGCCGACGTGGTGGTGCGCTCCATTCCGCGGCCTGCGGGCGGCGAGAACATCTTCGATCGCGTGCGCGCCGTAGCCGCGCGCCACAACCTGCACGTGCATGACGTGAGCGTGGAAGACCTGCGCGGGCGGCTGCACGTCGAACTCCACCTGGAACTGGATGAGAAGCTCAGCTTGCGCCAGGCGCACGACCTGGTGACGCAGCTCGAAGCCGAGGTGCGCGACGAGGTGCCGGAAATCTCTTCCATCCTCACCCATATCGAGAGTGAGCCGGCCACCATCGAGCCGGGCGACGAAGCCAGCTATCCGGAGATGGAGGCGCGGTTGCGCCGCATCGCGCACGAATTCCCCGAAATCCTGGACATGCATGAGATCGTGGTGAAGAACGTGCGCGGCAAGACGCACGTCACCTGCCACTGCACCCTGCCCGATGAACTACCCCTCGACCGCATGCACGAGGTCATCACCGCGCTCGAAATCCGCTTCAAGCAGGAAGCTCCGGAACTTTTCAAGGTCCTCATTCATCCAGAACCTAGTACGGACAACAGAAGATGATTTCTTCATTTACTCATTCGCTCATTTGTTCATTCTGCGAAGTCGATGGTTGAAAGATGGTTCCAGCCGAAGAGCTGAAGCAAAGGACGAAGAAGTTCGCAATCCGGATCGTGAATCTCTACCGCTCTCTTCCGGCGAGGGACGATGCCCGGACCATGGGCCGCCAGCTTCTGCGTTCTGGCACCTCCGTGGCGGCGAACTACCGTGCAGTTTGCCGGGCACGCTCGCGTCCCGATTTCGTCTCGAAGATGGGAGTGGTCGTCGAGGAAGCCGATGAGACGGTGTTCTGGCTCGAACTGCTTGTCGACACCGGCATCGTCCCCGCCAAGCGTATGGATGGACTGTTGCGTGAGGCCAACGAACTCCTGGCGATCTTCGCGGCCTCGCATCACACCCTCAAACGCACGGGCAAATGAGCAAATGAGGGAATGAACAAATGAGGAAATCCACCCATGGTTGAGTCAAACGTTCAGTGGATTGACGGTGAGCGGTTCGTGGGTCAGGCCTCGAGCGGACACGCACTCGCGATCGACTCCGATCGCCAACGCAACACCGCGCCCGGACCCATGGAACTGGTGCTGATCGGATTGTGCGCGTGCACGGCCACTGACGTGGTCAGCATCCTGCGCAAGAAGCGCGAACCCTTCACCGCGCTGCGGGTGCGGGCGCAAGCGGAGCGTGCCAAGGAGCCGCCTACCGTGTACGAGACTATCCACCTCGTCTACACCGTGAGCGGCAAGGTTACGAAGAAGGCGATGGAGGACGCGGTGCGACTGTCGAAGGAAAAGTACTGCTCCGTCTCCGCCATGCTGCAGAAGACGGCCAGGATCACCAGTGAGATCGAGTACGTGGATTGAGTCCGCGCAGAACCTCTGCTAGTCTTTGGAGCCGCATGACCGACCCGCGAGTCGTGACCTACACTCAACCCGGCTGACCGCCGTGCCACGCGCTGAAGGCCTACCTCTCGGAGAGAGGCATCGAGTACAGCGACCGTGACGTCACCCGCGACGCCGAAGCGGTGCGTGAGCTGGTGAGCACGTACCACAGCCGCTGCACTCCCACCATCGTCATCGGCGAAACGGTGATCATTGGGTTCGACCGCGAACGTCTTGACCAGCTCCTCTAAAGCCCACCCTGTCCGCGGATACCTCTACGTCGCAGCCGCGACGTTCTGCTGGGGACTCTCCGCGACTCTCGGCAAGGCGGTGTTCACCGGCCGCCTACTGGGCGGAGAAGGCATTGGGAAGCTGGACCCGCTGATTCTCTCGCAGGCGCGGACCACGCTTTCGGTGCTGGTGCTGGCGCTGGTGCTTTTCGCGCTCGGCGGCCGGGCCGCGTTCCGGATGCCGCGCGGGGACGCTCTGCGCGCGATGCTCCTGGGCGCGACCGGCGTCGCCGGGTCGAACTTCTTTTACTACTACGCCATCGAGCGCACCACGGTGGCCACGGCCATCATCCTGCAATACACCGCTCCGATCTGGGTATTGCTTTACATGCTGGCGCGGCGGCTCGACCGGCCGACGCCGGCGCGCAGCGGCGGTGTGGCGATGGCGGTGGCCGGCAGCGCGCTGGCCATCGGCCTGTTCGGCCGTTCCGAGTTCCGCGCCGACCTGCTGGGCGTGGCCGCAGCGCTGGGTGCGGCCTTTTCCTTCGCGCTGTACAACGTGGGCGGACGCTTCCTGCTCGAGCGCCAGGAACGCTGGAGAGTGATTACGTACACGCTGCTGGGCTGCTCGCTGTTCTGGCTGGTAGTGAACCCGCCGTGGAAGATCGCCGCGGCCGGATACTCCGGCGAGCAGTGGGCCTTCCTGGGGGTGTTTGCGCTGGTGTCCATGCTGATTCCGTATTCGCTGTACTTTTCCGGACTGCACCACCTGGATGCGACGCGCGCAGTGGTGACCAGTTGCCTGGAGCCGGTGTTTGCCATCCTGCTGGCCATGCTGTTCCTCGGCGAAGCCTTCGGATGGCTGCAGGCCGCAGGCATGGTGATCGTGCTGGCGGCCACCATCCTGGTGCAGATGCCGGAGCGGACGAGGCGGGTTCCGGCCGAGCACGCGCCTTAGAGGCTACTCGAGCGCTTTGCCCTTGGTCTCCGGCAAGCGCGTCGCGACCAGCGAAGCCAGCAGGAAGGAGCCGGCGCAGAGCATGAATGCGCCGCCCAGCCCGCGCGTCTCCGCGGCCCATCCGATGACGAACGGCGAAACCGAACTGAGCGTACGCGCGCCGTTGTAAGTGAATCCCAGGGCGCGAGCGCGCACGCGCGTGGGGAAGATCTCACTGCCGATGATGCCCGAGCCGGAGAAGAATCCGGTTCCGAAAAAAGCCACGGGCGTGCCCAGCAACAGCAGCGTCCAGAAGCTCTGCGCCATGGCGTAGAGCGGCACCAGCAGCGCGGCCAGGAAGGTGTAGAGCATGAAGGCGCGGCGCCGGCCGAGCGAATCGGCCACCCAGCCGAAGCTGGCGTAGCCGGGCAGCATGCCGGTGAGGTTCAGGATCACGAGCAGAATCGTCTTCTCCGATTCACTGAAGCCGCGCCCGCCCTGATCCAGGGGCAGCGTCAAATATGCCGGCACCCAGGTGAACAGTCCCCACCAGGCGAACATGCCAAAGAAATTCAGGAAGAGCAGCGCGAAGGTCTTGCCGACGTAGGGCTGCGAGAAGATCTCCGCCAGGGGAGCGGGAGGTGGAGCCTCGGTTGCGGATGACACATGGGCGTGGCGCTTGAGCCACATTTCGGATTCGGGGACGTCGCGGCGGATCCACAGGATGACCAGCGCGGGCAACACCCCGACGAAGAACACGGTGCGCCAGTCGTAGAACTGCATCACCACCCAGACCACGAGTGCGGCCAGCGCGAAGCCGATGGCCCACGAGCTTTGCACGATGGCGATGGCCTTGGCGCGCAGGTGCGTGGGCCAAGTCTCGGCGACCAAGGTGGCGCCGGTGTTCCACTCTCCGCCCATGCCCAGGCCGAGGACGAAGCGGAAGACGGCGAGCATCAGCACCGAAGTGGAGAAGCCGGAGCCCAGCGAGCACAGCGAATAGGTGAGAATGCTGAGCATCAGGGCCTTCTTGCGCCCGATGCGGTCGGCGACGAAGCCGAACAGCACGCCCCCGATGCCCGAGGCCACCAGCGTGAGGGTGTTGAGAAGGCCGGACTGCGCCTTGGTCATGCCCAGCTCGCCCATGACCGAGGCCAACACCAGGGCGTAGAGCATGACGTCAAAGGCGTCCAGCATCCAGCCCAAGGCGGCAGCGACCAGGGTGCGGCGCTGGCCGGCAGTGATCTCGCGCAGTGCAGCGAAGCGTTCGGTCATGGAAGGCGGGATTGTAGCAGCCGGGTCGGGCACGGTCAGGGAGCGGTGGGCGCGTGGCGCTCGAGCAGCGCGAAGTAGCGATGGGTGCGGCCGATGTCGCGCGCGATCTGTTCGCGCAGGGCTTCGACCGAAGGGAACTTGATCTCCGGGCGCAGGCGGAAGAGAAAGGCCACCTCGACCTCCGTCTCGGCGGAAATGTCCATCTCCTCGAAGTGCAGCAGGTGGCTCTCGACCGCGAAGGAGTCGCCACCGAAAGTGGGACGCATGCCCACGTTGGAGACGGAATCGAAGGTGACTTCGCCGACGCGGGTGCGGGTGATGTACACGCCGTCGCCCGGCACCAGCTCATCGTAGCGGCTGAGGTTGATGGTGGGGACGGTGAACTTGTGACCGTAGCCGCGGCCGCGCCCGGCGGTGGAGATGATGCTGAACACGCGGCCGAGCAGGCGGCGCGCGCGCGAGACCTGCCCGGCACGGATCAGCTCGCGAATGCGGCTGCTGGAGACCGATTCGCCGCGGACGCGCATTTCCGGATAGATGACCACGTCGAAGCCGAACTTGCGGCCGAACTCAGCCAGGCGCTCGACGTTGCCCTGGGCCCGATGACCGAAGTGAAAATTTGCGCCTTCGTGCACCTCGACGGCACGCAACCGGCGGGCGAGGATCTGGTGCGCAAAATCCTGCGGCGGAGTGAGCGAGAGGTCGCGAGTGAAGGGAAGGACGAGCGTGGCATCGAGACCGGCGCGGGCGAGCAGGCGCAGCTTGACGGCGGTGGGCGTGAGCAGCTTGAGGGCGATGTCCGGGCGCAGGATGCGCATCGGGTGAGGCTCGAAGGTGACGGCGAGCGAGCGCGCCTTGCGCTCGCGGGCCCGTTCCACCACGCGGCGGAGCACTTCCTGGTGGGCGCGGTGGACGCCATCGAAGTTGCCGACGGAAACCACGGCGGGCCCGAAGTCCGAGGGTAGGTCGTCGAGCCCGTGGAAAGTGCGCATGGGTCAGATCTCGAACTCCAGCTTCAAGCCATCATGCGCCAACTGGGCATGCGGCGGCAGCGTACGGTTGGTCTCCTGGTGCGGCAGGTCGTGCGAGATATGGG
The DNA here is from genome assembly GCA_035454605.1 of Terriglobales bacterium. Taxonomy (NCBI): domain Bacteria; kingdom Pseudomonadati; phylum Acidobacteriota; class Terriglobia; order Terriglobales; species Terriglobales bacterium. The sequence continues at coordinate 2,986 of DATIGQ010000087.1, read as the reverse complement.
TGAAGAAAGCGCGGCGAGGCCGCAGGTGTTCGACCAGCCGCAGAGAATTCTCCACCGTGGAATGGGTGGGATGCGGCTTGTGACGCAGGGCATCGAGGAAGAGGACGTCCAGCCCTTCCAGCCGGGTCAAGGATTCTTCCGGGATCTCGCTGAAATCGGTGAGATAGGCGGCGGAGCCGAAGCGGTAGCCGTAGATCTCGGCGTCGCCGTGCATGATTTTCACCGGTTCGAAGCGGGCGCCGAACAGCTCCAAGGCGCCGGCGATGGTCTGCATCTCCACCTGGGCCAGGCTGCCGTACTTGTAGTCGTCGTCAAAGATGTAGCGGAAGACGGAGTGCAAGCGCTCCACGGTGGACGGGTGCGCATAGAGCGGGATACGGCCCTGGCAGCGGAAGCTGAGCGGACGCAGATCGTCGAGGCCGAGGATGTGATCGGCGTGGCCGTGGGTGTAGAGCACGGCGTCGATGCGGTCGATGCCTTCGCGGATGGCCTGCTCGCGGAAATCGGGCGTGGTGTCGATGAGCACGACGCGGCCGTTGAACTCGATCAGCACGGAGGGCCGCGTGCGGCGGTCGCGAGGATCGGACGAGGTGCACACGGCACAGCGGCAGCCGATGGTGGGCACGCCCATGGACGTCCCGCTGCCCAGCACCGTGAGAACCGCCTTCACGAGGCGCCTTCGCCTCCAGGGGGCGTCTTGGTGAACTGCTTGGTGACTTCGACGAAGGCCATGCGGAGCTCGTAGAGGGAGTGCTCGAGCAGATTCTGTTCCGCCGCATTGAGATTGCCGCGGGTCTTCTCATCGAGCAGGCCGAGGGTGTCAATGGTCTGGCGGGCGCCAACCAGATCGGCGACCGGGCGGCGACCTTCCTCGTGCATCAGCCCGAGCTGCATGAGCGCGGTCATGTAGAGGGAAGCCACCAGCTTCTCGAACGTCATTTCGAAGTCTTCGGGGCGGCGGCCGCGCAAATCCATGTAGGGATCGAGCTGCCGGCCGGAGGCGCGATACGCGTCGCGACTGGTGGCCTGCTCGGCCGCGCTGGGCGGAGGCGGCACCTCGGCTGTTGATTCGGGCGGAGGCGCTGCCTGGGGTGGAGCCGCAGGCGGAGCGGGCGCTTGCGGCGCCGGCTGCGGCGGCGATTCGACGGGCGCGGCGGTTTCCGCTGCGGCCTCTGGCTCGCGGCGCTCGCCTTCGGTGGTGAACTTGCGGCGGTCGGTGACGACGAATTCGGGCTGCTTTTTCTTTTCAGACATAGGACCTAAGTTCGGCAATTGGGAAATTTGGTAATCGCGCAATCTGCTGACGTCTGAAGGAGCGAAATTACCGAATTACAAAATTACCAATTCGAGCTATTGAGCCTCCTGAAACGGCAGGTCCGCCACAGTGGCCTCTGCGCTGTCCATCTGCACCACGGCGCCCGGCTCGGCTGCTTCCCGGCGAATGTAGCCGAGAGCGAGCGTGCGGGAGCTGCCGTTGGTGGCGGGGATGCGGGCGACACTGGTGATTTCTCCGACTTCCTTGCCGGCAGCTGAAACCTTGGTTCCGGGCGCCGGTGTCGGGCCGGTGATGACAAGGCCGGTAAATTTGCGGTGCACCTGGCCGCGGGAGCGGATGCGTTCCACGATTTCCTGGCCGACATAGCAGCCTTTAGTGAAATTCAGGGCCTGATGCTGCTCGGTCTCCTGCGGCAGGTCGCGCTCGCGAATATCGAGGCCGTAGCGAGGGATGCCTTGAGAGACGCGCCAGATCTCAAATGCCTCGAATCCGACCGGCGTGGCTCCGGCAGCGACCAGCGCGTCCCATGCCGCGACGGCATTCTCCGCAGCGAGCCAGATTTCGTAGCCGGAGGCGGAGCGATTCCGGACCAAAGTGCAGCCGAAGGGCGTGCTCTCGACGGTCCGCATCTCAAGAGGTTGCAAATCGCCGGGATGGAGACCGGCGAGACGCAGAACTTCAGCCGACTTCGGACCTTCGAGACCGATGCGACAGACTGCGTCCGCGTCACCCAGCTCGACGTCGTCCATGATGATGTACTTGTCCAGCAGCTCACGCAGCCTGGGCGCCTGCTCGGCGTCGGTCTCGATGAGAACATCGTCGCTTCGCTTGAAGACCACCATGTCGCCCAGGATGTGACCCTGCGGGCTGAGCAGGAAACTGTAGGCCCCGTGGCCTACGGGCAGGTCGCGGACGTTGTTGGTGACCATGCCATTGAGCCAGCGCACGCGGTCCTCGCCGCGGGCGACGAAGCTGGTGCGCCAGGCAAGGTCGAACAGGCCGCAACCGGAATGCAGGGCGGAGTATTCCGCGGCCGGCGAACCGAAAGAGGCCGCGGTCTCCAGGCCGTGATACTCACCGAAGCGGGCGCCGGAGGCGGCAAGTCTCTCGTACAAATGGGGCGTGCGCGGCATGAGCAATTCTTGATTATAGCCAAGACTGGGAGAGGTACCCCTCCCCCTATGCCCCCGGGTCCAGAGGGGCGCCGGAGGCACCGGTTTCCCCAGGGAACATAAGCTGGTATCTTCACGGACCGTGGCTTTAAACAAGAAGATCGCAGTCCTGCCCGGGGACGGCATCGGCAGGGAAGTGGTGGCCGAGGCGGTGAAAGTAGTGCGCGCGACGGGCGCGGCGGTGGAGTTCACGGAACTCGACTGGGGCGCGGAGCGCTACCTGAAAGACGGTACTACCGTTCCTCCGGGCGGGTACGAGATGCTGGCGCGCGAGTACGACGCCATCTTCGTGGGGGCGTTCGGCGATCCGCGAGTACCTTCCAATATCCATGCCCGGGAGATCCTGCTGGGCATGCGCTTCCGGCTGGACCTCTATGCCAACGTGCGGCCGGTGAAGGTGTTGGACGCGTCACTGTGCCCGCTGAAGGACCGCAAGCCCTCCGACATCGACTTCGTCGTGATCCGCGAGAACACCGAGGGGCTGTACGTGGACATGGGTGGGGTGTTCAAGCAGGGGACAGCGGACGAAGTCGCCATC
>DATIGQ010000086.1 GCA_035454605.1 Terriglobales bacterium | reverse complement strand
GTAACCCCGGAGTGATTACGAGTAACCCGCGTTGCTATTACTTTGGTGCGTTCCGCCCGGAGCTCGGTTGCATACTGCGAGCCGTTTGTGCCGGTTTCCGGATGTTTTCGTTGCGACTGACGACCACGCGCCGCTCCTGGCGCCCGCCGTTTCAGCCGCTCTTAGGAAGATGAACTGGGCCGCAATCGTGGGCCGGTCCGGCCGGCCACGGCGAGTGGAAACGAGTGGGCGAGGTTGTCCGGGATAGTCAACGCAGAACCCGCAGCGCCGAGCGCTGGTCCGTGCGTAACAGGCCCGCTTCGCGGGCGGCGGCCAGCACCCCGCGAAACTCCTCGCGCGTGATGGCGCGGTTGATCTCGGCGTGTTCGGTGTTCGTAGCCTTGCCCGCGGGATAGTACTGCGCCATCACGTTGACGTAGGTCTCCGGCCCCAATTCCTCGGCGATCCAACGCATGATCTGGCGGTGGTATCCGCGAACAGTGGATGGCAGAGAGCGCACCCGCTGCCTACAATCCGCGCGGCGGGCGTGGAGCGCGGAGGTTAAGCCCTTGGCTCAGTCGGCAGACGGGCTTTCCGGATAGAGCTTGTCGAACTCCGGATCTCCGTGCAGCAGGGCGAGGTCGGGATCGCGGCGCGCCCAGTCGGTGTTGCGGTAGCCGGCGTCGTAGGCTTTGCGCAACGATTCCAGCGCGTCCGCTTTCTTGCCCATGCCGCAGTAGATGCAGGCGATGTTGTAGAGCAGGGTGGCGTCGCTGGGGCGCAAGGCGACGGCGATATTGATCTCGCGCACGGAGTCATCCAGGCGGCCCAAGCGCATGTGGTTCAGAGCCAGATGGGTGCGGGCCCGGGCGTCTTCGGGCACCAGCTTGAGGTGGCGCTCCAGGGCGAGAGTGCGCTGCTGCTCCAGGTTCTTGCCCTTCTCCTTCTTGCCCAGCGCGCCGAGAGCGTTCTCAATGGGGACGTAGATGTTGTAGTCGTCGCCGTTGGCCTGCACGGCGGCGTCGGCGATGTCGACCACTTCCAGGTAGCGGCCGGATGCGAACAGGGCGCGCCCCAGGATGTAGTAGGCGCCGTCACAGCCGGGCTTGCGCTCGATGGCTTGCCGGGAACAGTTCACCGACTCCTCGTACTTGCGCTCGGAGAAAAGCATCCAGGCCTGGGCGACCAGGGCTTCGGGCAGTTGCGGCGCCAGGGTCACGGCGCGCTCGGAGGCCTCCCGAGCGCGTTCCATCCAGGAAGCCTCCCGGTGGTAATGGTAGTGGTATTGGGCGCACACGTTGGCGATGGCGGCATAGGCTTGCGCGAAGTCCGGGTCGAGCGCCACCGCGCTCTGAAACATCTGCAGGGCGAACTCCATGTCCTGGCGCGTGACCCGGCGGGCGTAGCTCTTGCCCCGCAGGTAAAGGTCATAGGCCTGCAGGTTCTGGGTGGGCTTGGCAGCCAGCGCTTCCTGTTCCTGGGGTGAGAGCGTGATGCGCAGCGCCTCGGCGATCTTGTGCGCAATCTCGTCCTGCACCTCGAACACGTCTTTCATCTCGCGGTCGTAGCGCTCCGACCACAGCGGGAAATCGGTCTGGGTGTCCACCAACTGCGTGTTGATGCGCAGCCGATTGCCGGAGCGGCGGACGCTGCCCGCCAGCACGTAAGCAGCGCTGAGCTGCTGCCCGATCTGCGCCGGCGTGACCGGCTTGTCGCGGTACGCGAGCACCGTGGGCCGGGAGAAAATGCGCAGGCCCTTGATCTTGGACAGCTCCGTGATGATGTCCTCGGTGATCCCGTCGCGGAAGTACTCATCTTCCTTAACGCCGCTGAGGTTCTCGAAGTAGAGGACGGCGATGGATTTTTCCACCTGCTTGCCGGCCGCGGCTACGCGCGAGTCGCTGGAGTCGGCGGCACGCTTGCGCCCGGAATCCAGGTCGCGCTTCAGGCGCAGCAAATCGGTCTTCAGTTCCGTGGCCGTCTGGTAGCGCAGGTTGCGGTCCTTCTCCAGCGCTTTCTCGATGATGCGGCCCAACTCGGCAGGCAGGGCGGGGTTCACTTGTGCTGCCGGAACCGGGTCGCGGTTCAGAATCGCCTCGTAGATCACGGCCGAGGTCTCGCCCTGAAAAGGCAGCAGGCCCGTCGCCATCTGATAAAGGACCGCGCCGCAGGAGAAGAGATCGGTGCGGGCGTCGGTGAGCTGCCCGCGGGCCTGTTCGGGCGACATGTAGGCCGCCGTGCCCAGCGCCGTCCCGGGCGTGGTGAGCTGGGCTTCGCCGGCGATGGTTTCAAGCTGCGAGGAGTGGTCGCCGCCGGCGCCGCGCAACGCGGCATCCATCTTGGCCAGCCCGAAGTCAAGGATCTTCACCTGGCCACGCGGCGAGACGAAGATGTTGGCCGGCTTGATGTCGCGGTGCACGATGCCCTTGGCATGCGCCGATTCCAGCGCGTCCGCGATCTGGATGGCGATGCCCAGCAGCGGCTCGATCTCGAACGGCTGCCGACCCACCAGGTGAGCCAGCGGCTGCCCTTCCAGCAGCTCCATCACGATGAAATGGCGCTGCTCGTGCTGCTCGATGGCGTAGACGGTGCAGATGTTGGGATGGTTGAGCGCCGAAGCCGCGCGCGCCTCGCGCTGGAAGCGCTCGAGTGAGGGCGCGTCCTGGGCCAGATCCGGAGGCAGAAACTTGACGGCAACCCGGCGGCCCAGCCGGCTGTCCTCGGCCTCGTAGACCACTCCCATCCCGCCACTGCCCAGCTTGCGCGCTACCGAGTAGTGGGAGACCGTCTGACCGATCAGAGTTTCCATGGGAGGGCGACGCCTGATGGTATCAGAACGCTGGCCTCGGTCAACTCCGCTGCCGTGGATGGTCACTCCAAGCCTGGCGTCTAGGGGTTCTTCTGCACGCGGAAGTTCAGCGTCCCGGATACGCCGCTCAGAGAAACCGCGATCGTCCATCCTCCCGAGGGACCGGCATTGGTCACGAAGGTTCCGTTGTTCCGCAGATCGCCAGAGTACACGACCGTTCCGGCAGAATCGCGGATGGTCAGCGACGCTGTACCCGCGGTGATGCTGCAAGCCTGGTTCACGTTGGCTTGCATCCCGGTGTTTTGCCAGGTGTACTGCAACTGGTCGTTGACGTTGGTTACGTTCGTGGCCTGGAACTGGAAGTTGTCGGTAGCGTTGTTGATTTCCGGCTGGAAGCGCGGATTCAACACGGTGTCGCTGCCACAACCCGCGACAACAATCACGAAAAGCAGGAGGACAAAGCGAATGGGCATGTGCGGAGTCACCTCCCTAAGAAGCTAGCCCTCGCCTGTTAGGTTGTCTGTGACGCCGCAGCGGTGCGGGAATCGCCTCCCCTAGCCCTTCATCACGCGGGTCTGCTCGGTCAGCTTGTTGCGCAGACGGCTGATGTCCATGATGTTTTCGGGCAGTCGACGGCTGGCCTTCTCCGGCTTCCATAAGTGCCCCAGCCAGATGGTCAGGGCCACAGCGAAGGCCAAGCTTCCCAGCAGCCGCACCGGGCGAGGGTTGGCCATGCCGTGGGCCACGGTTTCCGCGATGGCGTGCATAGTGAGGTAGAACAGGAAACCGGCTTCGATGCCGAACGAGGTGCGCGGCCACGGATTGTGCGTCATGCTGGAGAAGAGCGCCACGCTGGCAAACCCCGCGAACAGCAGCAGGCCGCTGACGCGCTCGAAGCTCCTGAGGAAGGTCATGACCGGGAACGGCTCGGTCATGGGCAGCATCAACGCCAGCAGTACCGTGGCGGTTGCGATCCCCAGTCCTGCGATGGCCAGCGAAGGCACCACGCCCGGCGGGATCCAGCCGTACGGCCGCATCACCTTCGCGAACAGTTCCCGGACCACTAGCAACGCCAACAGCACTTCCAGGAACTGCCCCGCCCAATAGACGTGAAAGTAGGTCAGCGAACTCGACGAGACCGCCAGCAGGATCACAGAACGCACCAGGCAATAGCCGGCGTAGGCGGTGAAGGCTGGGTACTCACGGTGGTTGCCGGACTGGAACAGTACCGGCACCAGCGCCGCCTGCAGCAGGATCACCGTGAACCAGACGGCGTAATCACCAAAATTCAGATAGGCGTGCATGGGGCCGACGGAGTCCTTTCCTGACCGACGGCCCCTGATCTCTTCCGGATTGCTCCGGATCCGCTAGGGCTCGGTCGGACAATACTTCGGCGGACAGACCGGGTCGGGATCGCCGCCAAAGCTCACCGGCGCCTGCGCCGAAAGTGTCATGGCGAACAGCGCCAGTCCAGCCAGGTACAGCAGAATACGCTTCCTCACGGGTGGCCTCTCAAAGCCGCAGTTGCGGCCCGAGAAGCGTATACCACGGAAACACACTCCGCCACCGGGAAAGTGGTGCAGCGTTCCGAATCCCGGAACCTGCCCGACCCTCCGCGGGAGTACCTGACCTTCAGCGCGGTAGTCTACCACTCAATGCAAGAGGGAACACCAGGAGGAACAACGAAGAAGGCGTTACCACAGTAATCCCCGGTTCCCTGGCTGGGAATGAGGCGTCGACAGCGGGTTACGGCAAGAACGCCGCCAGCTCGCAGACGTAGAAGTCGCGCTGGTCGGAGGCGGCAAGAACGGAAGTGTTCGGGAAACGGGCGCATCCCGGCGGAGGCGCGCAATTGGTGCAGTCGGCCACCACCAGGCGGATGCCCACCTGCGCCCCTCGCTGCATCAATGACGCCTGGGTGGCGCGGTCCGCCGACCAGAAAGCGGCTGACTCCTCTGCCGGAATCTCCGCCGCGATCCGCACTCGCGCCAGGTGAGCCAGCGGCGCGCTCCACAGCCCACCGCCGATCACGGCGATGCGGTCGCCCGGCCGGGCGCCGCGGCGCACCAGTTCCTGGGCGACGTTCCAGTGCACGCGGTCGGGGCGCTCGCGGATGACCCTCCAGTCTTCCCCGGCGCCCAGCAGGATCAGTCCCAGCGTCGCGACCAGCAGGAGAACAGAAAGGACGCTGGCCAACCGGCCGGTGCGTCCGGACTCCGGGAAGCGCAGGGACGAAAAGACCGCCGTCCAGAACAAGACAACAAAGACCGCGATGTGGCGCCGCTCCACGTACACCAGGCTGTACATGGCGAAGCCAGCCAGCGCGGGCAGAAACAGGAACCAGGCCCGGAAGCGCCGGTCCCATGCCAGAGGTGCTCCCGGAACGGACAGCGCGTAGTGCAGCAGCAGGACCAGCGGAAGCAGGACCAGGTCCGGCCGACTGCGGAGCACAAACTGGTAGAGCGGCAGCGTCCGGGTGAGCGCTTCCCCTTGCTGGCGGAGGTCGAAGTGCGGCCACAGGCCCTCGTTCCAGTAGGAAGGGTCGTACCAGATGGGATAGCTCCCGGCCACGGGCTCAGCGAACTCATAGAGCGCGGGATGGGAGGAAAGCTTGCGCGGCGGATGCACCGGCGTGCCGGTTCCCTGCGGTTCCCCCTCCCAATGGAACATGGGCGCCCGATTCACGTGAAACGCATAGTTCAGATGCGCGGTGTCGCCCAAGGTCAGCCGATCTTTCTGGCGGGAGAGGGCCACCGCCCAGGGCAGCACGAAGAGCAGAAAGCAGACGACGGCCGGCAACAGGCGCCGCGGGCGGCGGGCCATCACCAGTGCCGAAATCAGGAAGACCGGTGTCAGCGGCAGAATGGGCGCCTTGGCCAGATATCCGAGACCCAGGGCCGCGCCCAGCAGTGCGAAGGTCGCCGGCCGCAGGTCTCCGGCGTGCATGCGGGCTAGCAGCCCGCAGGCCAGAAACACAAAAACGGCCATCAGCATGTCGGCCGGGCTGCGGGTCAGCTTGGTGAGATCGAGCGAGCACCACAGGAAGAGGGCGTACCCGAGCATGGACCAGGCGACCGGGGAAAATCCCGGCGAATCCGGATCACCCGCCGAACTTGTCTTCCTCCAGGCCTCGACCGCCCGCCAAAAGAACAGGAAGGATGCCAGCAGCGCCAGGTAAACCGCGAAGCCGACCAGGCTGACGGCGGTGAACTCCCATTCCGGCGCGGGACGCAGGACGAGCAGCATGCCGGCCAGCAGCCAGGAGTACAGCGGGCTCCAGAATGCGTTGACCGCCGCCCCCAGATCACCTCGCATCCAGGAAAAGGCGATGTCGAGGTAGGAAACGGTGTCCCCGCCCTGCAGGTCGCGGTCGGCGAGGAGTCGGAACAAGCCCAGGGCGACAGCCAGGGAGAGCAACAACCAGCGGAGCCAGCGCGGTGCAGGCCTCACGCCCGACAGTGTAATGCGGGCCGGCAGATCTCAACCCCATGTCTGCGCCAAGAAGCGCGGCGCAGACATGGGGCACCATCCCCAAGACTGGCCACCTTACGGTCCGGTCGAGGTCGAGGTAAATGGCGAAGAGCAACTCGAGGACGAAGACGTACTGGTGGAGGTCGAGCACTCCTCCGACCTGGTCGTGCTGAGCGCAATGGCGATGGCCACTCCAAGCACGATGCCGGTGATGATGGCGATCTTGCTGCGATTCGTCATGCCACGCCCGCGCTCCTGCTCCTGCACGGTGGTGGACTCGATGCTGTCCTGCTGCACCCCGAGCGGGGTCGGCGAAGGTCCTTCGACGTGACCGGAGCGCACCTCGGCCATCTGGCCGCCGTCCACGTCGATCCCCGGGGGAACGGGCGTGGCCTGCGAGTCAGGCTGGTTGGGGTCCTTGCGCAGCGGAACGATGGACACCTTGCCAGTGAAGACGATGACCAGGGTGCGGTCCGCATCCACGAAGACGTAGAAATCGGTGCCGATCACACCGATCACGGCGTGCGGCGTCTTGACCTCGAACTTGGCGCCCGGCTTGGTGAGCTGCACCACCCGGCTGCGCAGCCGTCCGTAGTTCAGCTCCAGTTGGGTCTGCTGGGAAGCGCCGTCATGCTGCACCACCCGCATCTCGCTGTTCGAGCCCATGCTGAGCAGCGAGCCATCCACCAGGTTGGCGCGCAGGCGCCCGGTTGCCTGGGTGCGGAGAAAATCGTTCCAGGCCAGGCTGTCCTTGACTTTCACGTTCCCCGCGTTGCGCGTGGCCGTGGGCACCAGCGCCCCCACCTCGCCCGCCCGCTGGCCGGCCTGCGCCAGCGCGTAGGGCAACGGAGAAATAAGGACACACAGAACGACCGCGATTGCTCCTCGCAGGAAGGGAAATCTCGCCATGCCAGCCATTTTCGGCTCCTGTGCCGCAGGATTGTCCGAACGGAGGGCTACCCGTTTCTATTCGGCGGGGCCCTGATGACGCTTCCGTATAAGACCGCAGGATAAGACCGCAGACCTTGAGATTAATGCTGCCGGATAGCCTGACGGATGATGGAGGGCGCCACGCTACGCCGGGGCTAGCGCTCCTGTCAAGCTCAAACAGGCGGATTTCGGCCTCGCTCGACGGACATCAGATTCTTGCCGGGCTAGGCCTTCACCGCACCCGCCGGTTCTCAGGCCAACGCCCAGCATCCTGTCATCGCAATCCCGCCTCGTGCGCTTCGCCAAGTCCGACAAACGCGAGATGGACGAGAAGGGCGCCGATCTGGTCTTCGACAGCGCTGCGGCGCCTGCGGGTGAAGTCCGGTTCGAACTTGAGCCGCCTGACGGGCGTGAGCGGAGTCCGCTAACGCAGGACACGAAGATTCTTAAGGGTTACGGCTGCGCTCCGGACGGCCCACTCGGCCCTGAGCAGATCAGCGACTGCCAACAGGCGTACCGAAGCCGCGATCCGTCAAGCGACTGCGGCGCTGTCCAGCCTGCGGACAAGCGTCCGGGGTATGGAGTCCAGACACCGGACAGGGTTTCGTCAGAACCTCAATCCCCTTTCTATTCAGGAGAGTAGCAACCAGCCCTCGCAGGCATTCTTGGCAACAGAAGTGCTTTGTCAGCCCCTAGTGGTGCGAGAGAGCTTCTGGATGATCAGACAGTCAATCTTCAAGCGGGAGTCGAGGAGGCAGGCGCGCGGCACCACAGAGAATCCCCGCGAGGAGCTGCAAAAGAAGTTCCGGTCGTTGGGACGCCGCGAGCTTCAGCTCTGGACCACCGCCCTGGTCATCCTGTGGCTGCTGACCAGCGGCTACCTGCTGCCGATTCTGTTGGGGACCCTGCGGGACTTGCACGAACTACGCCTGCCGGACTGGGATACGTTGCAGGTTCTTTCCGGCTTCGTGATCCTGATGGCGCTGTTCACGCTGCACGTGGTGCAGCACCGGCGAACCCTGAATGCAGCCCGCAACATGCTGCTGACACAACTGATTCGCGCCGAGGCAGCAGAGCAGGAATCCGTGCTGGACCCGCTCACGGGCTTGTACAACCGCCGTTACATGGAGCAGGCGCTGGTCAAGGAGATGCGGCGCGCCGAGCGGCTCGACTCCAGAGTGACCCTGCTCATGATCGACCTGGACGACTTCAAGGCCATCAACACCCGGTTCGGCCACCAGGCAGGCGACCGGTTCCTGCGCCAAGCGTCCGAGACCCTGGAGAGCGTCTTTCGGGAGTCGGACACGGTGATTCGCTATGGGGGCGATGAGTTTCTGGTGATCCTTCCCGACACCAGCCGCGCTGCGGCAGAACACGCCGTCGCCAGACTCGAGGAAAAGACCCGCCAGTGGAATGACGCACACGGCGGTCCCGGCTACCGGCTGGGATTCAGTTGTGGACTTGCGGAGTGCCAGCCGGGGTACGAGACGGTAGAAGCCCTGGCCCGGGCCGATGCAGAAATGTACCGCAGCAAGCGCTTACGGAAATCCTATAACACATTGGAAAAACAAGGGGATACGAATGCGAGCCAACACGCTGTTGTTCTCCCAAGATCCTGAAGTGGTGCGGGTATTGGCGCGGGCGCTGGACGAACTGAGCATCGGTGTCGAAATCTGCCCGGACGTCCACAGCGTGATCGACCGCTTGGAAAGCCACAAGTTCGACGCCGTGATCGTTGACTCCGACGAAGGTTGCAATGCGTGGGGGTTGCTGGCGGGCATGCGCAAGTCACGCCTCAACCGCCGCTCCGTAGGAGTGGCACTGGCGCGTGACCAGGAAACCTTCCGCACGGCCTTCGACATGGGCGCCAACCTGGTGATTGACAAGCCCATCCGGGGCGAGCGGGCAGCCCGCAACTTGCGCGCGGCGCAAGCCGTGATCCTCCGTGAGCTACGCCGGTGCACGCGGTACTCGGTGGAGGTCACGGCGACCTTGGAAACCGGGTCCGGTGTGGTACAGGCAACCGTCATCGACGTGAGCGAGGGGGGAGTGGGATTGCGCGCCTGGAAACCGTTGACCCAGGGGGAATCCGGCCAGATCCGATTCACCCTGCCTGAGACCGCCACGTCGTTCGAAGCACGGGTCGAGATTGTCTGGACCAAGGACGGCGGACGCGCCGGCACTCGCTTCCTGAACTTTGCCCCGCTATCCAAACTCGCACTGGAGCGCTGGCTGGGAGCACGAATCGACGACGAAATGCTCCAGCCGCAGGCCAAGTAGACCTTCAAGAACCCGGCAGTGCGGCGACGGCGTCGCTTCGCAGTGGGATCCGTGGCCGGTGCAGAACCCAGAAGCGGCGGCACGAAGACAGTCCGCCCTTTGCTGCGCAATGAAGTGGGCACCGTCGCCGCCCTCGAGCCGCGCACCTCCACAAGGCTGGGCCACCCATCCGCCGACCCTGTATTGTGCGTTTCGAAGGAAGCGGCGCCGGACTCGGAATCAAAGATTCCGAGTCCAGCGGGCTTCCTCTGCGGCTAGAAGCCATCAGCCATCCCATGAATATTTCGCAGAGGGCCTAAGGTCTTAACCTCAGGGCTAACGCCCACGATTTCGGCGGCTTTTTGCCACGGCTGAAGCCATGCCCTTGATACAAGTCCGAGCTAAGAGCATTCATGAGACTTTGAGGCTTCTAGGCTGCTAGTGGCGGGGGTCTACTGAGGCCCGCTCGTGAGTCGGCACAGGCCTGAGGGTGCCCCGCCGGAAGCTCCAAATGCTGTTCGGAGAAAACGGCGCCGGACTCGGAATAGAGAATCCCGAGTCCGGCGGTCTTTCTCTGCGGCTATCTGGCGAAGACGGGCACCGTCGCTTCCCGGACACGCAGAAACTCGTCAACAGGAGCTTCCAGGGCGAGGGCCTGAAGCGCCGGGAGCGCTTCCATGGCTGCGGCCGCGTGCATCAGAGCGGAAGTCTTACCCAGGAACAGCATCTTGCGACACACGGCGTTGGCCAACGACTCGCGGCCGGGGACAGAAAGCTCCAGGATGAGCTCCTCGGCCAGGCCGCGGCGCTGGATCTGGTCGGCCACCTCGTCGCAACCGTAGGGGTCCCCGCTGGTGACAAAGTGCTCGTACATCTGCCGCTTGCCGTCCTCACCAATTGCCAGCAAGGACTGGGCGGCGGCTTCGCGCACTTCCCAGGCGGAGTCTGACAACCTCTGGACCAGGAAAGGGATCTGCCGGAAGCGGTGGGGGCCTCGGCAGGCACGAGCCGCCTGCAAGCGCACCGTGGCTTCGCGATCGCGCAGGGACGCTGCCAGAACCGCGTCGACCGGCTCACCCTGGAATTGTCCCAGGATCTGCGCACTCAGACCGCGCAACTTGGCCATCTTGTCCGACGCAAGTTGTTCCATCGTCAGGACGCAGAGTTCCCCCAAGTCGTTCCTGGCTGCTATGGCTTTCGGGCCGGCCTGGCGGCAGATCAGGGCTACGGCTTCCGCGGAAGCCACCCGGACGCGGCGATCGGGATCGGTCAGAAACGGCAGGAAATGGACAAGGTCTTCCACCTGGAACCGAGTCAGTGCTGTCTTGATGGCCAGGGGCGGCAGGTCGCAACCTGCCTCCAGACACTTCATGGCCGCCTCGAAAAGAACCGGTAGGGCTTTCGGATGCCGGCTGCGACCAAGAGCGTCGAGCGCGCCAATACGCACGTCGAGCGCTGGGTCTTTGAGGGCAGCCGTGGCAAAGACCAGCGCCCAGTCCGGCCGGAGGATGCCCAGGTTGGCTACTGCCGCAGCCCGAGGTATGGAAAACAGCCGGAGGCGCGACAGCCGGGCGCGAAAGGACGATGCGGGTGGGGCGAGAGAAGTATCTCCCCTCTGCTTCAGGCAGGCGTCAATGAGCTGCTTGGCACGCCGGCGCCCGAATGCGGCCTTTGCCCAGTGGCCGACATAACCCAGCGAATAGAGCAGGTCCGAGGCATTGCTGCAGCCTTGGCGCGCGGCCTTAAGCAGCAGCTCCTCCAGGGCTTGAATGTGCTCTTTCGACGACGCCTTGCTCCAGCTCGCCAGGGCTTCGGTCCTGGACACTTGGCCTTCGGCCACGGCGCAGAGCAAGGGAAGGTTCGCTTCCGCGATGGCCTCCTTGAGCTGGAAGTAGCGCCAACGCTTCAGCCTGCGCATGAACACAAAAAGACCGATGAGCAGGTTCACAGTCACAACGGTGGCCAAGGTCCACTTGACCAAAGGCACAAGGCTCTCTATGGGTGCGAACATGTGGGTTCCTCCATCCCTCGCGGTGGAAAAGCAATCTCTGCGCCAAAACGGGAAAGGGAGACCTCGTTCGTCCCCAAATGGTTCTGCTGTTTCGATTTGGGAAGGGCCGGAGGCTGGCCGAGGAGTGGGCAGGCGACAGCCGGGCCTCTGAGCTTCGGACTATTCCATCCCAATGTCAGACGCCAGCCACGCGGATGTCGGCGGGGCGACGGTCCGCGTCGGCCCCCAAGTGCTTGTTCGTGAGTGCCTTCCTAGGATTGCGGCCGGTCGGGAACGGATTGGCTGCTGCCGTGCCAAACGAGTAGCGGGGCGTCATGCTCCGCGCACAGGATCGTACCGCACGGACTGGCCGCCCAGGTGAATATGGAAACTGAAGTCAAGCTGCTGGTGGTAGAAGACAAGCGCCCCGACGCATTGATGGTGCAGGGCGCGTTGAGAGGCGCACCCGGGAACTATCATTGCGTCACGGTCGAGCGGTTGGCAGAAGCCCTGGCGCTGCTGGCTACGCCCAGCTTCGATGTGGTTCTACTCGACCTGGACCTTCCCGACAGCCAAGGACTGCTTACGCTGGAGAAGACATTGGCGTCGTCCTCTGTGCCCGTGGTGGTGCTGACGGCGCTTGACGACGAACTGACCGCTATCCGAGCCGTGCAAGCCGGGGCCCAGGACTACCTCATCAAGGGACAGTGCGACGGAGCGCTGATCGCCCGCGCTCTGCGCTACGCCATGGAACGAAAGCGGCTGCAGGAGGAATTGCAGCAAGCGCGAAGGCTGGAAGCGGTGGGCCGCCTGGCAGGCGGCGTGGCCCATGACTTCAACAACCTGATGACGGTGGTAACCGGATACGGAGATCTGCTGGCGCAGGAGGCGCCACCGGACACCAACGTGGGTCGCTGGGCAAAATCCATATGCGAAGCGGCGGACCGCGCGGCCAGGCTTACCAGCCAACTGCTGGCCGTAGGCCGGAGGCACACGCTTCTGCCCTCCGTCTTCGACCTGAACCCCGCCATCTTGGACCTGCGGGACATGCTGAAATGCACCGCCCGCAGCGACATCGCGCTGGAACTGGAGTTGGGCCCGGAACCACAACGCATCCGTGCCGACCGAGGCCAGCTTGAACAGGTGGTGGTGAATCTAGTGGCCAACGCCTGTGATGCCATGCCGCATGGAGGCCGGCTCATCTTGCGGACTGCTACTCGCCGACTGGACTCCCGCACCTTATGTGGCGAACAGCCAGTCGAAAGCGGCCTGTACGTGGTTTTCACTGTTGCCGATACCGGCTATGGGATGGACGCCCGGACGCGCGAACGGATATTCGAACCTTTCTTCACCACCAAGGGGCCCAGGCAGGGTGCCGGGCTGGGTCTCGCGACTGTCTATGGGATCGTGAAACAGAGCGGAGGGCATATCTCGGTGAGAAGCGAAATAGGCAAGGGCTCTGAATTCACCGTAGCCTTGCCTCATGCCGATGGGTCGCTCGGTTCGGGCTCCCCCAGCCTGAGCGAGGAGGGCCAGATGGCGCATCGACAGGCCGCCCTAGTGGCCCAGGGCGAATGCCGGCCAGCCAGCCGGACCTGACCCATCGCGCCGTCCAAGGTTAGGAAAGGAGTCATCCGGTTCCCAGACTATCGCTGTCCTGTGACCGTGGTGGATGGCCTTTTGGGCTTATTTTGCAACCACTTCAGATCACGACACTCATGGCAAACAAACTGCTGGTTACGGTCATAGAGAGAGCGGGCCGAAGGAGACGTCGGTTCCCACGGCCCGGAATCGGAGGATTCGGCCAGTGAGCGCTTGGGGCAGGCCCGTTCAACCGCTCCACGGGATGACTGCAGAGCGTTCGCTTGTGGGCTGGATCCTGGTACCCCGCCCAGGCCGCCTTTCGCGCGGCCTGGGTGCTTTTTCACGATGGAACGAGATTCCAACCAGAGGATCTACTTGAGATTGATGGTGCCTCCAGTGGAACCCAAGCCGATGCGAGAAGCAGAGAGCACGTATTGCAGACTGTTTGAGCGGAGCCTTGCCGCTCTCTTTCGCACTACCGTCGATGGCCGCCCTCTTGACTGCAACGACGCCTTCGCGCGCATGTACGGTTATGACTCACGCGAAGAGGTGTTGCGAACGCCTTGTGAGAACCTCTACGCCGATCCAGCCGACCGTCAGGACTATGTTGCCCGGTTGCAACGGGAGGGCGCAGTCCACAACCACGAACTATGGTGCCGGCGGAAGGACGGCACTGCGCTCTGCGTGCTTTCCAGCGCTGTGCTGGTCCGCGGCACGAACGGCGAGCCGGATGTGATCGAAGGCATGGACATCGACATCACTGGCCGGAAACGCGCTGAGGAACACCTGCGAATCCGCACCGCGGCCTTGGAGGCTGCGGCCAACGCCGTACTCATTACGGGACGCGACGGAACTATCATTTGGGCCAATCCCGCGTTCAGCAAGCTCACCGGATATTCGGTAGAAGAGGCCATCGGCCGTAACCCACAGTTTCTCAAGTCCGGCCTTCATGGAACGGATTTCTACCGCGAGCTGTGGCAGACCATCCTCTCGGGACGGACCTGGGAAGGCGAGATGCAAAACCGGAGGAAGGATGGCTCGCTCTACGTCGAGGAAATGACCATTACGCCGGTGGCCGACCACGGCGAGGTCACCCATTTCATCGCCATCAAGCAGGACGTCACGGCACGCAAGCAGGCGGAAGAAGCGCTGCGGCGCAGCGAGGAGCGGTACCGGCTGGTCACCCGAGCCACGAACAATGCCGTCTGGGATTGGAACATCTGGACCAACGAGACGGTGTGGAACGACGCCCTGCAGTCGCTGTTCGGGCACCCGCCTCCTTCTCCTGACGGAGACGGTCACGCCTGGTGGCTGGAGCGGGTGCACGAGGACGACCGGGCGCATGTCGCAGCGACGCTCCACACCGCTTTGCGGGGAAGCGGGTCCGTGGTCGCCATGGAATACCGTTTTCAACGCGCCGATGGAACTTTTGCGTTAGTGGCCGATCGGGGCTACATCATGCGCAACCACGAGGGCGACGCGTTGCGCATGATCGGTGCAATGGCGGACATCACGGAATTGCGCGGCGTAGAGATGGCCTTGCGCCAGTCCGAAGACAAGTTCTCCAGGGCTTTCCATTCCAGCCCGACCCCGATGATCATCAGCACACTCCAGGGGGGCCGCTATCTGGATGTGAATGAGGCCTTCCTTCGCATGATCGGTCAGACCCGCTCGGAGGTCATCGGCCGGACCGCATTCGACATTGGTTTTTGGTGGGACGCCGAACAACGGTCCAACGTTACCGAGATTCTGCGACAGCGGGGCCGGCTGGTCGGACGGGCTTTGCAATTTCGCCACAAGAACGGGGCACAGCGCTCGGGTCAGTTATCCGCGGAGCTCATCCAGGTCGCGGGACAGGACTGCATGCTTTCGGTGGTGACGGATGAGACGGAGCGTGTGGCGGCGGAAGAAGCCCTGCGACGCAGCGAAGAGCGATTCCGCCAACTGTTTGAATCCCATTTGATCGGGCTGCACATCGCCCGTTTCGACGGCCGGGTAGTGATGGCCAACGATGCCTGGCTCAAAATGACCGGGTACACGCGCAGCGACCTCGCCGCCGGACGAGCCAACTGGAAGGCGATGACGCCTTCCGAGCACGTAGACAGTGACGTGAAGGCCGGCCAGCAACTCCAGGCATCCGGGACAGCTACCCCCAGGGAAAAGGAGTACTTCCGCAAGGACGGAAGCCGCTTCCCGGTTCTCATCGGATTATCCAAGTTGGAAGGCTCGAAGGATGAAGCGGTCGCATTCATCCTGGATATCAGCGAGCGCAAGCGCGCAGAGGAAGAGCGCGAACGGCTGCATTCCGCCATCGAGCACTCGGCGGCGGAATGGCGGGAGACGTTCGACGCCATGCAGTCACCGATCGTGTTGCTGGATGCCGCCGGGCGAATCCTCCGAATCAACGGCGCCGGCCAACGGCTCGCCGGACTGGGCTATGAGAGACTGCTGGGCCTGGCGATGCGCGGGTTGCCAGGGGAGCCCTGGCAGGCCGCGGCCAATCTGGCCACCCGGCTGACCAACGCGAATCAGGTCGCGCCGCTTGCGATTCGAGACGAGACCGGTCGCTCCTGGGACATCGAGGCCCTGCCCATGGCGGGAGCGGACGCGGGAAACCGCACCATCGTGATCCTGCGCGACACCACTGAACTGGTCAAGCTGCAGGAATCGCTACTCCGTACCGAGACCCTCTCCACACTCGGATCCCTGGTGGCGGGCGTGGCTCACGAAGTGCGCAATCCTCTGTTTGGAATTTCTTCCACCCTGGATGCTTTTGAGGCCCGGTTCGGGAGTCAACCGTCCTATGAGCGATACGTGGGCGCCCTGCGACGCGAAACTTCCCGGATGACGGAACTGATGAAGCAGTTACTGGAACTGGGCAAGCCCAGCAGTCCGGATCGAATCCAGATGGACCTGGGCGTGGTCCTAGGCCAGGCGCTACACACTTGCGCCCCGATGGCCACTCAGGCCGGCGTCAAGGTGCTGGTGCATGCGCACGCCCCGGCCACGGTCCTAGCCGAGCGGCTGCGTCTGATCCAGGTCTTCCAGAACCTGGTTGAAAACGCGGTTCAGCACTCATCGCCGGGCCAGTTAGTCGACCTGGAGCTGGAGACCATGGAGGAATCCGGGCGCCGCTGGGTCGAATGCTGCGTTCTGGACTGCGGCTCAGGCATCGCGACGCAGGACCTTGATCGAATCTTCGAGCCGTTCTTTTCGCGCCGGGCAGGCGGGACGGGCCTGGGCCTATCGATTGTGCAACGCATTGTCGAAGAGCATGGAGGTACAATCTCCATTCGCAACCGGCCCCAGGGTGGCACAGAAGCGAGAGTCCGCTTGCCCCTCGTTTCCGCGCCGGTGGTTCAGCCTGCGGACGAGCAGGCTTATTCCGTTCCGTAGGAAGTGTCTTGGCGAAATACAAGATTCTGGTCGTCGACGACGACGAGGCCATCCGATTCGCGGTGCAGGACTATCTCGAGGCCCATGGCTTCGACGTGGCCGAGGCCGGCAACTGCCGCGCCGCCGAAGACAAGTTCCGGGGCCTGCGTCCCGAGGCGGCGCTGCTGGACTACTCCCTGCCCGACGGCACGGCGCTCGACCTGCTGCCGCGCCTGCGCGCCATCGATCCCAATGTGCCCCTGATCGTGTTGACGGCGCACGGCTCCATCGACTTGGCCGTCCGCGCCATCAAGGAAGGCGCCGAACAGTTCCTCACCAAGCCCGTGGAACTTCCGGCCGTACTCGTGGTTTTGCAAAGAGCTCTGGAGAACCAGCGCAACCGGCAGCGGCAAGTGGCTGGCAAGACCCGCCAGGCGCGCGAGGCCATCGATCCCTTCTTCGGTTCCAGTTCCGCCATTCGAGAGCTTGCCGAGTCGGCAAGCAAGGTGGCTGCCAGCGAGAGTCCGGTGCTGATCCGCGGCGAAACAGGAACCGGCAAGGGAGTGCTGGCGCGGTGGTTGCACGCCAATGGGCCGCGCTCGGAAGAGCCTTTCGTGGACCTGAACTGCGCCGGTTTGAATCGCGACTTCCTGGAAACCGAGTTGTTCGGTCATGAGAAGGGCGCCTTCACGGGCGCCGTCAGCGCCAAGCAAGGCCTGCTGGAAGTAGCCCATCGCGGAACCATCTTCCTGGACGAAATCGGCGACGTTGATCTCCAGGTGCAACCCAAGCTCCTGAAGGTCTTGGAGGAGAAGAGCTTCCGCCGCTTGGGTGAGGTGCGCGACCGGCGAGTGGACATTCGGTTGATCGCCGCGACCCATCAGGATCTGGCCGCGCTCGGCAAGGAAGGCCGGTTCCGCAGCGATCTCTACTTCCGAATCAGTACAGTTCCCCTGCGCGTGCCCGCACTGCGCGAGCGCAAGGAGGACATCCCCGTGCTGGCGGAGCACTTGTTGCAGCGGCTGGCAGCCGACCTCAGCCGGCCTCGCCTGGGCCTGGCCCCGGACGCCATGGACAGCCTGCGCACGTACTCCTGGCCAGGCAACATTCGTGAGCTCCGTAACGTCCTGGAGCGGGCGGCGCTGCTCAGCGGGGAAAGTGAGATTCGCCGCCGCGACCTGTACTTTGAGGCTGCCAGCGCCCTCCCAACCACCGTGGCCGACGAATCCGCGCTCACTCTGGTGGAGTTGGAGAGGCGTCATATCGAGAGAGTTCTGGCGCAGGAACAGGGCCGCGTGGAACAAGCTGCCAGAAAGCTTGGTATCCCGCGCAGCACTCTGTACGAGCGCATCAAGAAATACGGCCTGGCCTCGTCCAAGTCCTAGAGACCATCCAGCGGCCGGACATGGATGCTCCAGCCGCACCTGGCGTCCTCAGTTCATCTAATTGAAAACACCTGGGTTACCCATTCGGCCATCTGCCACGTGAATGGTCCGTGGGTTGCTTCTACCGGAGCAGGCCCGGCCGACCGGCTCTGGCCTTGAAACGGAGCACGACCCAGTTATGCCGCAACAGATACTGCTGGTAGACGACGAGGAAACCATTCTGAACTCCATGGCAGATTTTCTGGAGGCCCACGGCTACGTGGTGGACAGGGCCCAGGAACTGGCCGCCGCTCAGGCATTGTTGGCCAACTACCGCTATGACCTGGTCATCACCGATCTTCGCCTCAGTGGCGTGGATCGGGCCGAGGGATTGAGCCTGATCGAAGAGATCTACGAACGTTATCCCTGGACCAAGGTCATCCTGCTGACGGCTTTTCGCTCGGCGGATGTGGACGAAGAATGCCGCCTGAACAAAGTCCATGCTGTTCTGGACAAACCCAAGCCCTTGCCTGAACTGCTGCAGGTCGTGCGGCGCATTCTTGGAGGTGAAAAATGAAAACCGAGTGTCTTCTTGATGCGGTGCTCGAACCCGGCGGTCTCACGACCCGGGTTCAGCCCATTTTCGAGATCTCTTCCCGCGGCCAACGGCTGCATGCCGTGGAATGCTTGAGCCGCGGGCCGAGGGGAACCATCCTCGAGTCAGCCGGCGTGCTCTTTGAGTATGTCCGTCGCAAGCGCCGCGAACCTGTGGTGGATCGGGCCTGCGTCGGTACCATCTTGGAGACCGTGCGCTGCCTTCCGCCCGACGTGGACGTCTCCATCAACGTGCATGCCTCCACGCTGGGCGGCGACCGCCAGTTCGCCGACTTCCTGCTGCAAACCGCCGAAGAGAACCTGGTGGCGCCTTCGCGCATCATCCTGGAGGTGGTGGAGCAAACTCCCTCCTGGGACCGTCCCGGCCTGATTTCTTCCCTTCATATGTTGCGGGAGAATGAAGTCCGCATCGCCCTGGATGACCTGGGGAGCGGCCACTCCCATTACCGCACGCTGCTGGACTGCAAGCCCGACTACGTGAAGGTGGATTCATCCATCGTGGTCGGCTGTGGGTCCGATCCGTATCGCCACGCCGTTCTGGATTCGATCCTGCATCTGGGCCGCGAGTTCGGCGCCCTTCCCGTCGTTGAAGGTGTGGATCGATACTCCGACCTGGAAACCCTGCTCACCATGGGCTTCACCCTGGTTCAGTGCTACCTGCTGGCTGCACCCATGACAGTGGAAGAATTGCGGGCCTGTGAGTGGTTCTCCCGTCGCTCCAACTACAACCGGCCCAGCCTTCTGGTTCGGGACATGGTGTCGCAGCGAAGGAGCCCTTCCGTTGTGGGTCCCTTGGCGCCTGCCCTTCGGCAACTGGAGCTCGTCCGCTAGCCCTGTACCACTTGATTCCTGACCGCGTAGCGCACCAGGTCGCTGAGCGAACGAAAGCGCAGCTTGTTCATGATGTGGGCGCGGTGGCTCTCTACGGTGCGCACGCTGATTCCCAGCCGCCCCGCCACCTCCTTATTGGTCTTTCCCTCGGCCAGTAGTTGCATCACCTCGCATTCGCGCTGGCTGAGGCTTGGCCGGGCGGCCTGACCTTTCGGGCTGGTTCCCTTCCTCTTGAAGTCGCCGTTCCGGAACGACTCAGAGATGGACGGCGAGAAAAACGGCTTGCCTCGCAACAGCGATTCGACCGCCGCCACCAGATCCCGTTCCGCGTCGGACTTTACCACGTAGCCCTGTGCCCCGGCGGCCAGCACTCGCTCCACCATCTCCTCGGAGCTGTGCATGGTAAGGATCAGTACTCGGGTGTCCGGCGCCGCCTTCAGGATGCGCGAAGTGGCCGCGATCCCATTCAGCTCCGGCATGCTGATGTCGAGAATCACCAGGTCGGGTTGCAGCTCGCGGGCTTTCTCGACCGCCTGCCGGCCATCGACTGCCTCGCCACACACCTGCCAGCCCGGCTGCCCATCCAGCAAGGCGCACAAGCCGCGGAGGACCACCGGGAAGTCGTCGACTACCAAAATGCGTCTTGCCTTCACGGCTTGCCCATGCCCACCGGCAGCCAGACCCGCACCCGCGTCCCCTTCGGCTTGGCCGGTTCGATCACTAACTGGCCTTCGAGTTGGTCCACGCGCTCCCTCATCCCCACCAAGCCCACTCCCATGGGGCGTTGGGGGTGACGACCGTTGGCGAGCAGACCTTTGCCGTAGTCCCGCACCTCCAGCTCGACGCGGCCGTTTTTTCGCCTGAGCACAACCTTGGCCCGCTTGCTGGCGGAATGCTGGCGCAGGTTGGCCAGGGCCTCCTGCGTGATGCGGAACAGCGTTCTTTCAACATCCGGTGGCAGCCGGCGCAGTTTCCTGGGCATCTCGAGCTCCAACCGGATTCCGCTGCGCTCACTGAAACCGTGAACGTACCAGCGCAGCGCCGCCGCCAGCCCGAACTCGTCGAGCATCGGCGGGTGTAGCAGATAGGACAGGGTGCGGATCTCGCGAGCCGACTGCTTGGCCAGCGCCAGGCCCTCGGTGAGCGCACGCCGGGCCTTGAGGTTCATCCGAGCCGCCCCTTTTTCCGCCGCGCCCAGATTCATGATCAACGCGGCCAGGTTCTGCGCCGTGGAGTCGTGCAACTCGCGCGCGATGCGGCGGCGTTCTTCGTCCTGCAGGGTCAGCAGCCGGCCGGAAAGTCGGCGCAACGCCGCTTCCGCCTGCTTGCGCGCGGTGATGTCCTGCACGGTGCCCTCGTAGTACAGGAGTCTTCCACCCGCATCGCGGACCGCGCGCGTGCTGTCTGAGGTCCAGAAGGTGCTGCCATCCTTGCGTCGATGCTCGGCCTCGAAATCCATTACTCGTCCCAGGTCCTCGAGCATCCGGCGATACTCGGTTCGGCGCTTCGCATCCGTGTAGAGCTGTGCCCCGATGTTGGTCACGCTGCGAGTCATCTCGCCCGGTGAGTCGTAACCGTACATTCGTGCCATGGCTTGATTGACCATCAGGAAGCGCCCTTCGGGCGTGGATTGGAAGTTTCCCACGACGGATTGTTCGAAGATGGCCCGGTATTTCATTTCCGCCATGAGCGCGGCTTCTTCTGCCCGCTTCCGGTCGGTGATGTCATAGGCGATCACCAATATGGCCGGCTTGCTGTCGAAGTTCAGCACCCGGGCGCTCAAGTCCACCCAGCGGGTTGTGCCGTCCCGACGAAGCATGGGCAGCTCATAACGGCCGGGCACAGCCTCCCCACGCAACCTCGCCACCGCCCGCGCTTTCACCTGTCCCCTGAAGTCGGGATGCACCATCTCGTGCGGGTCAAGGACCAGCAGTTCCTCCCGGCTGTATCCCGTTATCTCCTCGGTAGCCGGGTTGGCGTACACGATCCGGCTACCGTCGTACACAAAGATGGCGGTGGGAGCGGTCTGGGCTAGTTCCCGGAACCGGCGCTCGTTCTCCGCCAGCGCCGTCTCCGCGCGCTTGCGTTCGGTGATGTCGTGAGCTACCCCGATGATTCCCACGATCTGCCCGGATTCATCCCGGGCCGGAGCCTTGACACTGAGAAACGTCCTGGTTGTGGCGTCGGGATATGTGAGCGGATATTCGAAAGTTCGTGCTTCGCCCGTTCGGACCACGCCGCTCTCCTGCTCGCGGAAGCAGCGAGCGCTCTCCGGCCCAAAAAACTCGCTGTCGTGTCTCCCAACCACTGCTTCGGGAGACAAGCCCAAATGTCGTGCGCCAGCAGGGTTCATCATCAGGTAGTGCCCCCGCAGGTCCTTGACGAAGATAACGTCCAGCGTCCCCTCGGTGACGGCCCTCAGCAAGTCGCGGCTCGTCCGCAGCTCACGCTCCGCTTGTTTGCGCTCAGTGATGTCGTAGGCGATGCCCAACGAGGCCGGCCACCCGTCCCACTTGATCAACCCCGCGCTCATCTCAACCCAGCCTACCGAGCCGTCCTTGCGCAGCACGCGCAGCTCGTACCTGGAGG